>DATJTR010000341.1:0-8799 GCA_035503215.1 Pirellulales bacterium | reverse complement strand
ACATCTTCACGATCCACTGTCGCGGCACGCCCGTGGCCGGATCGTCCTCGCCCGCGGTCCACAGCGACTCGCCAAAACCTCCCTCGGAATCGAACATCCAACTGCGCACCGTCTTGGCCAGCGGATCCCAACCAATCCGATGCACCCCCTCGATCGCGGGCCGGCCGGCGATGCGCACGGAGAAACTGCCCACCAGGAAATGATGGTCGTCGCTCCACTGGTACGACGTCTTGACCCAGGCCTGCGGACTTTCGTCGATCCAGTTGCCCACCAGCCAGGCCAGTTGTTCCAGCGCCTTGTCCCCCGTCATCTCCTCGGGCAGCTCGCGGGCGATGCCCGTCAGCCACTTGCCGTCCTGCTTGGCGTAGGTCACCTGATAGCGCCCCGATTCGGCCGCCGCGTCGGGATCGTAGGTGACGGTCGACGTCCCTTCTTCGATCGCCAGCGTCGGGCCGAGGAAGCGAATCGTGTCGATGGCGATCTCGATCTTGGCCTTGGGATGTTCCTGGAAGATGGCGGCAAAATCTTGCGCGATCGCTTGCCGGCCTTGCACCCGCGCGCCTTCATCGTCGATCATCTCGCCGTCGATGGTGAATAGCGAAGCGATCGCGTCGGCGTCGCCGCCGTTGTAGGCCTTCACCAGCCGGGCGACGACGTCGCGAATGGCCTTCTCGTCGTCTTCGCGCTTCGTGGTCTGCCCGGCCGACGAGCCGCTGGTCGCCGAACCCTTGGCCGGCTGCCCGGCCGCGGGGCGCGCAGGAGCCGCCGCCGTCGAGCCTGCCGGAGCGGCCGGTTTCGCCCCCTGCCGCGGTTCGGCCAGCAGCAAGCCGGCCGCGCACAGCAAGGCCACCACCACGAACAGAATGATCGATCGCATGAGGCATCTCCTGTCGTCTCGGGCCTGCCGCCGCAAGCTGCCGCCCAAATCGTATTCTTAATGGCGGTCGAAAATGGGCTGGCTGCACGACGCCAAATGCCTTGTTACCAGGGCTCCCGTTGGTCGCCCTTCGGCCCATTTGCCACGTCGGGCCCATTGGGGAATTCTACCTTTTTTCCGGGGGGTAGGAATCGGCTGGCCAAGAATATCGACAAGGCCCGATTATGGGCCGTTTTTCGCGCCAGCGGCCGGTTCGGCCAGGGCGTGAATCGTATGGTCGATCGTCCCCTCGACGGCGCGGCCGTCGGCCGCTCGCAGAGCGTATTGGATCTCCATGCACCAGGTCGGCGCGAGTGCGGGAATCACGAGCGTCACGCTCCGGCCGTCGGCCGCCACCCGGGCCTCCGAAACCGCCAATCGCCGCTCGTTGAAATGGTCCGAGCCGTACTCGGCCGTGCGGCGAATCTGCCAGGTTTTCACCACATAGCGTGCCGCGTCGCCGGCAATGCTGGCATCGAGCTCTCCATCGAAGCCGATCGTCACGGCATTCTGGCCGGCACGCAGCGCGACGGGCAGAAACGATGGCCCTCCCGTGTGGCGGATGCGATAGAACCCGCCGGGCTGCGTGGCGCTGCCCGCCCAGGCGAACATGCCGCACACGTAGAGCGCGCCGTCCGTGGGATGAAACCGGCCCCGCATGATGCCGGTCGCAAAGGGCGGCAGCGCGAGCGCGCACATCCCGCCTTGCCACTGGCCGGCGACCCGCTCGTGCGGCACGACATACAGCTTGCCGTATCCATACGACAGGTTCAGAAGCGAGCCGGCCAATCCGCCCCAGCGATCGCCAGGCACCCAGAGCAGCTCGGCCGGCGAGCGATCCATCGACTGCGTGATCCAGCACAAGGGCTGCCGCATGGCGCTGTCGGCCGTGTCGGTCACATCGCTGTAGCCGAACATGTTGCCATAGAATCCGCCCGGCTCGACCCAATTGATGCGGTTCTTGGGGTTCCAGTGTCCTTCCTGATCGGTGACGACGAAGGTGCCGTCGCTGTTGACGCACACTCCGTTGGCGGCGCGGAAGCCGGTGGCCACGATGTCGGTCCGCGTGCCGTCCCGGCTCACGCGCAATAGCGTGCCGTGATGCGGCACCACGGCCGGCAAGGCGTGCCGAGCGCTTTTGGCGTAATAAAAATTGCCCGCCGCGTCGGTCTGCAGCCCCATGGCAAACTCGTGAAAGTGCTCGGTCACCTGGTGATCGTCGTTAAAGCACTCGTAGAAATCGGTCTCGCCGTCACCATTCAGGTCGCGCAGGATCACGATTTGGTCGCGACAGGCGACATGGATTTGCCCGTCGACGATTTTGAGTCCCAGCGGCTGGAACAATCCCGACGCGATCCGCTGCCAAGCGATTTTTTGCGTTGAACCTTTCTCATCGTCCGACACCGCGCGGAGGCCCGACACGCTCCACACGTCGCCGTCCCAAGTACACACCGCGGCCCGATCGCCGCCCGCCTTGTCATCGCCAAAGAAATCCAGTCCGGTCAAACGCATTTGGCAGGCCCACGGATTATCGAGCGGCAAGCCGAGCGTCTCGCTGGCAAACGGGCCGGCCGTCGGGCCGGGCGTGATTTCGGTCGTGACGATTTGCGGCCAGCGGCGCGGGCCGCCGGTGGCGAGCGCCCGCGGATCTTCGACGCGATTGCCGCCCGCTGCGGTTGGTTGCTCGGCGGTCCCGGCCGCGTTTCCGCCTGCCGGTCGCGATCGCGCAATCGAGATCGCGAACACCAGCGGCTCGTCTCCCCGCGGAATCCTGAGCAGTAGCCGGCCGCCTTGAACTTCCCACGCGGCCGGTGTCGTGGCCGGATTCACGCCGAGCGATAAATACTGCGGCGCGCCGCCTTCGCTCTTGAGCACCGGCCCAAACCCAATCATCCCGGTCGCCGCCGCGCTCGACTGAGCCTCGTCGCCGCCCGCCGTGCGAATCGCCGCCTGTTCGTCGGCCCCTTGGGCCACTTGCAACACCAGATCGCTCGTTCGCCGCCCCACGTGCAGCGTGCGCGTCACGTCCCCCTCTGCCGCGCCGGACGAAAACAGTTCCCACACCGGCGCGTCGCCGACGCGATAGGCCAGCACGATCCGGCCGGCGTTTTCGTAATAGCCCAAAAATTTTCCCCACTCCCGCGGCAAGGGGCCGTAATGCCGACCATCTCGGCCCAGCGTCCGGCGATCGCTAAAGCTGCCGTCGGCCGGATCGGCCCAGCCGGGCCCGGTCGAATTGGCGAACAGCACGCTGCCGACGACGTGAGGATGCAGCTGGTGCTGCCCATCGAAATTGATCCCTTGCCAGTCGATGAAATGCTTGCCGCCAGCACTGCTTGCGTCATGGTTCCAAGCCGCCGCCGCCCGCAGCGTGCCCGTGTCAAACACCACCCATTGCCGCCCCCGCGACACGCCCCCCGGTCCGTCGTCCAAGCGAATCGCAATCCCCTTGTGGGCGAAATTCGTCCCACCCGTGCCGATCTCGTAGGTGGCCGTGAGCGAGGGTCCATAATCCATCACCACCCAGGGCTCGATCGTCGAGGCCGCGGGCCCCAGCGTGTCCCCCTTGGGCAAGCCGGCCAGATAGGCCGCGTCGACTTCGGTGTACTGCGAGGGATTGTGCTCCTTCAAAAACGCCTCGCGGACGTAACCAATCACGTCGTACTTTTGCCCCGGCGTCATCCACGTCTGCGGCACCATCAGCCCGAAGCCGCGCGTCAGCGTGCGATACATCGACACCGGATCGCTGCCGCTCTTGAATCGCCCTTCGCCGAACCGCAAGGCCGCCGGCAGCGAGCCCGGCCGCTCGAGCGTGCCGTGGCAATTCGCACACACACGGGCGTAAATCGCCGCCCCCCGCCGCTGGCTCTCGGCATCCCAGCGCGAGATCAGCCCAGCATGATCCAGGTGCTGCTCGTATTCCGGCAGTGGCACCGCGGCATACAGTGCCGGCGCCGGCTTCAACTCCAGCGCCCGCGCCGGCCCACGGGCCGCGATCTCCACGAGATACGCCACCAGATCCAAGAATTGCTGCCGGCTGGCGAGCGAGTTAACCAGCCCGGCGGGCATCAGCGATTGCTTGCCCGGCGCGATCTGTTCCACGTCCGATCGGGCGATCCGCACCGCCGGTCCACCGCTGCCGTCGGCCAGCGCGATCGCTTCGCCCGTCTGCTCGACGACGAGGCCGAGCAGCGTTTTTCCCTCGACCGTGACGACCGCGGTCGATTCAAAACCTTTGCGAATCGATTTCGACGGTTCCAGAATCGCTTCGACGAGCCGCGTCGCGGTTGGCTTCTCACTCCACTGCGTCAAATCGGGCCCCAGCGGTTTGCCCCCATTGGCCGCCAGATGGCAGCGGGTACACGCCAGATACGGCTGATAAAAGACGATCGCCCCGCGCACCGGGTCGCCCAGTTTTTCCGCCTCGGCAGCCAGCGCCGCCGCCGGCTCGGCCCGCAACTGCTCGTCGAGCGTTTTCGCTCCGCCGGCGTCTTGTGCCCCGGCCGCCGGCGCGAGCAACACCACCAGCAGCGAGGCGCAAATCGATCGGCGGAAGAGCGACACCATTTTCATGCGGCCACGCCGACAGGCTGCAGGGCAGGGGAGTGCGAGGTTTTTGCTATGACTGATGAATGCTTATTTTAGCTCGTCCCCCCGGCCGGCACACGGCCAGCGCTCCCTCCGATCGCGCTCGGAGCTCGCCCCTCCGTGCCCAACGCGCACCTGCCCCTCGCATCGCGCCCGGCCGCCCCTTAAGATAAACGCACGTCCAGGGCAGAATCCTTTCCTTCCTCGCGGGAGTTTCGTCCCATGCCAGCCATCGCCAAGTTCACGCCGCAATTCTTTGCCGACGGAGCCGGCGCCAGCGCGCTCGGCGCCGCCGGCATGCTGCTGCTCGTCGTCATCGGGGCCGCAGTGCTGCTGATCATTTGGGCCATCAGCATTTACAACCGCCTGGTCGGGCTGAAAAACCGCTTCAAGAACGCCTTCGCCCAAATCGACGTGCAACTCAAGCGCCGCTACGACCTGATTCCCAACCTGGTCGAAACCGCCAAGGGCTACATGAAGCACGAGCACGAAACGCTGGAAGCGGTGATCCGCGCCCGCAACGCCGCCTTTTCGGCCGGCCAAACGGCCGCGGCCAATCCCGGCAACCCGCAAGCCATGCAAGGCCTGTCGACCGCCGAGACCGCCCTGGCCGGCACGATGACCAAGTTTCTCGGCCTCACCGAGAGCTATCCCGACCTGAAGGCCAACCAGAACATGCTGGCCCTGCAAGAAGAACTGACCAGCACCGAAAATAAGATCGCCTTCGCCCGGCAGGCCTACAACGACGCGGTGATGACCTACAACACCACCCGCGAAGTTTTTCCCAACAACTTTGTCGCCGGCTTCGGCAACTTTCCGCCGGCCGAGCTGTTCCAGGTGGCGGCAGGCGACCAGCGCGAGCCGGTGAAAGTGCAGTTCTAGCGCCGTGATGGCTGATGTGCGCACCCCGTGGTCCGCGCTCTTGGTAATGCCGCGTTTGCCGCTCCAGCCTGCTCGCTCCGCTTCCTTCCCGCGATTCGACGATGGATTTCTTCGAGCATCAAGAGCGTGCCCGCCGCCGCACTGGTCTCTTGGTCGCCTATTTCGTGGTGGCGGTGGTGCTGATCATCGCGGCAGTGTATCTGGCCGTGGCCGGCGTGCTGTTCTACGGCCAGGGCGCGACCGGGCAGGGGGAGGCCGACAGCCTGTGGTTTCCCGATCTGTTTGCCGAAGTCAGCCTGGGCACGCTGGCCGTGATCGCCGCGGGCAGCCTGTTTAAATTCGCCCAGTTGGCCGGCGGCGGTGAAGTCGTCGCCCGCTCGCTCGGCGGCCGTCCCGTGTTGCCCGACACGCACGACCTGCGCGAACGGGTGCTGCTGAACGTGGTCGAAGAAATGGCCATCGCCTCCGGCACGCCGGTCCCGCCCGTCTTCCTGCTCGACCAGGAAACGTCGATCAACGCCTTCGCGGCCGGCACCACGCCGCAAAAAGCGGTGATCACGGTCACCCGCGGCAGCCTCGACACGCTCAGCCGCGATCAACTGCAAGGCGTCATCGCCCACGAGTTCAGCCACATTCTCAACGGCGACATGCGGCTCAACCTGCGGCTGATCGGCACGCTCAACGGCATCTTGCTGATCGCCATGGTCGGCTACGTGCTGATGCGGTCGTCGCCGCGCACCTATGATTCGGATTCATCCGAAGACCGGCGCGGCTCGAACGCGCTGCCGCTGTTGGGCATTTGCCTGTATCTCATCGGATACGTCGGCATTTTTTTCGGCCACCTGATCAAATCGGCCGTCTCGCGGCAGCGCGAGTTTCTGGCCGACGCCTCGGCCGTGCAGTTCACCCGCTTGCCCGACGGCATCGCCGGAGCCTTGAAAAAAATCGGCGGCCTGGCAACCGGCTCGCGGCTCCGCGCACCCCAGGCGGAAGAGGCCAGCCACATGCTGTTTGGCAACGGCCTCGGCGAGCCACTGTTTGGCCTGATGTCGACGCATCCGCCGCTCGTCGAACGCATCCGCCGCATCGAGCCGGCGTTCGACGGCCGTTTTCAACGCACCGCGCCGATCGAGTATTCGCCAGCCGATCTGGTCGATCCCCGCACACTGGCCGAGCGCCGTGCTTCTCTGGCCGGCGCCGCGGCGCTCGCTCCCGACGCGGCCGCGGCTGCTTCCTCAGCGCCCCGCGCCGCCACAGCATCCACGCCGACAAAGATTCCCTTCGAGCCGGCCGCGGCCATCGCGCAGGTGGGCGCGCCGACGGTCGAACATTTGGATCAGGCCGCCGCGCTCTTGGCGCGCTTGCCGGCCGAATTCGCCGCCGCGGTGCGCGATCCCCTGGGGGCCGTGGCCACGATCTACGCGCTTTTGCTCGAACCTAGCGACGGTTCGGTCCGCCGCGGCCAGCTCGAATATCTGGCCACCGTGGCCGATCCGCGGGCCAACGCCGAAACGCTGCGGCTTGCCGCGCACGTGGCCAAGCTGAAACCCGAAGACCGCCTGCCGCTGGTCAGCTTGGCGCTGCCGGCGCTCAAAGGTCTTTCGCCGCGCCAGCTCGACGCGTTTACAAAGGATGTCAACTTTCTGATCGCCGCCGATCACCAGGTGACGCTGTTCGAGTACGCGATCCAGCGGCTGATCGTGCGCCGGCTGCTGGGGCGGCTCGAACATCGCCAGCCGCCGGCGATCCGCTACCGCCAAATTGCCCCGCTCATTCCCGCCTGCAGCACGCTCCTCTCAGCGCTGGCCTACACCGGCACGCGCGACGATCGGCAGGCCGCCCGGGCACTCGCGCACGCCATGGCCGAATTGCCGGGCGGAGGGGGGGGCGTGACGCTACTCGCACGCGACGCGCGCGGGCAAAAAGGCTTGGACGCGGCCCTCGACGAGTTCGCCGCCGCCGCGCCGCTGCTCAAGCGCTCGCTCCTCTCGGCCTGCGCCGAGTGCATCGGTGCCGACGGCCACATCACCATCGCCGAAGGCGAGCTGCTCCGCATCATCGCCGACGCCCTCGACTGCCCGATGCCTCCTCTGAAAGGCTACAGGCTTGAGCCTTGAGGCTACAGGTCACAGTGACGCGGCAAAGCCGCGGCTCATCTTTAGGCCGCCGTAGGTGGCCATGGAAAATGAGGTTCGCGTCAGCGAGTTCATCAGCCCCTCAAGCCTGTCGCCTCAAGCCTCGGCCGCCGCGGTACACGGAGTCAGAATCCGTTTACTGAGGCATATTCGGAAAAGTGATGTTTCCAGGTTTGGGATCCAGATAGAAAATCAAAAAGCTTTCCAATGCCGACATCAGCGATTTCACGGCGGGCCAGTTGTGCCCAAATAGTTCTTCGCCTTGGCGTTCTGCCTCCTCGCGCACTTCGTCGGAGAAATCGGGCTCTCGATCAATCATGACTTTTGCAAAATCAATGATGTAGGGCGGTTTCTGCATCAGGTCCATTTCGACGACCATCAGGTCGTCGTCGTGACCGAGCATCGAGGGAATCCAAAATCCATCCAGCGATTCGGTGACTCCATACTCCGCGAGGCGAGCGTAGCAATCGCGCTCGTTCCAGAAACCTCGTTCGTATTTGAAAACCTTGACTGCCGTGTTTTTGCTCGTTTTCCAGACGTCGCCATCGGTCCCTCCTCCCAGGTACTCTTTGATGTCCATGCCGTTTGCATTAGCATAGCGACTGGCACGGTCCTCGCTTCCAGGGTCGATTCTCATGGGCGTTTATCGAGAAGACGGCTATTCCGCATCGGTCAGCGGCTATTTGCTCGTTGGATCACGAACGATTCAACTAGCCAAAACCAATGGCCGCACCCTTGTCGTGGCCGAGCAGTGCGACCTTGCGGCCGGCACAGTCGGACAATTGCTGATTACGGTCGACGGCAAATCCGACTGTCTTAGCGTCGAGCTGCCAGATGGAATTGTGGCTGGGCAAACAACCGTAAGATACAGCGTGATCGCCCCGTTTTAAGCCAGCTAAAGAATAAACTTTGCTGGCGGGCCTGCCCCACGCATCACGCTCGGCAAAGTCTCGCGTGCGCGAGCCTCGTTCCTCAGCGGCCGCCGCAGGCGGCCAATAGAAAATGAGACTCGCGTCAGCGAGTTCCTCAGCCCCTGTAGCCTATAGCCTGTAGCCTCAAGCCTTCTCAGTACGCTTTCGCGAACACGGCTCGCTGAGTGGTCGGCTGGCCGGTGAAGACGCAGGCGCCGCTCACCGCTTCGGCAAAGCCGGGCTCGCTGGCCAGCGGCACGCAGCGGATCGTCACCTTGTGTCGGGCCAGAATCTCGCTGGTCGCCGCCCCCTCGACGAAATGACACACGGCAAAGCCGCCGTGGATTTCGGGATTGTCGGCGTTCTT
>DATJTR010000340.1:0-7786 GCA_035503215.1 Pirellulales bacterium | reverse complement strand
TTTTGGCAGGCCGGGCACCACTCTGCTCCGACCAGCACTACCAGGGGCTGGCCAGTTGAAACCATGCGTTCGTAGGCCGTGGCGTAGTGATGTCCGTCGGCGGTAACTGCGGTGATCTGGAGCAAAAGGCTAAGAGTCAATGTGGTCACGAGGAAACACTCCTTTGAAAGCGATCGGGGGCCTGCCGGACGCTCGCACATCACGAGCACCTGAAAAAACGGCGAGATCCCGTGCCGTTCGCGTGACAAGTCAGGAATGGTGGTGGATTGGCGGCTGGGGTGGGAATGCTGTCCGTCGAGAGTCGCCGCCAGGCAGGCGTCCGTTCCGAGATTCCTAACTTCTCTAGTCCGTGTTCACACGTCCCAGGTCATGGGAGCCTATAGTCTAACCACGCTCGAAGTGCTGACAATGGGGTAAAATGCGCAAACTCTAACGGGCGGATTTTGCCCCTTGACGGTTCGCTAGCGGCTGTTCTTTGGAATGCGGCGGCTTTGCAATCGGTTCTCGCTGGTCGGCGGCCCGACAGGCGCATGCCTGACGGTCCAATCATTGCAAAACTGCGGAATCGATCGGACCTTCTCGGTTGAGTTTAGCGCCCCTCGACCGATATAATCACTTGGTTTTCATAAGTCTCTGGTTGCAGCCGATTTTCCCTTCTTGCCCCTGCGTTGCGCCGCGGTTTGGCGTGCGGGGTCGCTCAACCAAGTTCTCCTCAAATTGTTTGGTCCATGAAGCTTCGGATCGGTCTGATCGGCATCGGACACGCCTGGGAGAATCGCCATCGGCCTGCCTTGCGGGCACTGAGCGATCGATTCGAGGTGCGAGCGGTGTGCGAGCCGGTGGCTCACCGTGCCCAGATTGTCGCCCGCGACTTCGGGGCCGTGGCGGTCGATGGGTTTTCGGCCGTCGCTCAGCGCGAAGACGTCGATGCGATCTTGATCCTTTCGGGCCAATGGTTTGGGGCATTGCCGATCCTGGCGGCATGCGATGCTGGCAAGGCGGTGTATTGTGCGGCCCCCTTGGACTTTCCGCCGGATGTCGCCCAATCGATCCAGCAGCGACTGCAGCACTCGGGAGTGGCCTTCGTCGCCGAACTACCGCAACGGCACGCCGCCGCCACGTTGCGGCTGAAGGAATTGATCGCCACCCGCTTGGGCAGTCCGCGTTTGGTGTTCTGCCACCAGCGCATTCCCGCGGAAACACCGGGGAATCGACCGCCGAATAAACCCCCCGTTCTGCCGATGCACGAGATGGTGCAGTTGGTCGACTGGTGCCGCTACGTGGTGGGCCGGCCGCCGACGTCCGTCTTGGGCCTGTCGAACTCCGGGCCGGATGCGCAGGGCATTGATTACGAGATGATGAGTCTCGACTTTGCTCCGCCCGGGGGGCTGCCGGGGTCGGGCGTGACCTGCCAGATCAGTTCCGGCCGATATATGCCGGTGATGTGGCACGAGGCGGTTAGCTATCGTCCGCCGGCCGCTCTGCAAGTGGCCTGCGAAAACGGCATTGCGTTCATCGACATGCCCTCGACGTTGGTTTGGTTCGACAAGGCCGGCCGCCACATGGAATCGCTGGACAGTGAACGCCCGGTCGGCGAACAACTGCTCAATCAATTCCATCGGGCAGTGACCAGCCTGGTGCGGAACACCAGCGGTTTGGAAGATGCGTTCCAAGCGATGTGGATCGTGCAGCGGGCTCGCGAAAGCCACCATAGCGGCCAGCGGATGACACTCGATGCGTCGTCGAGCGTCCACGATCCGCTGCCGGCGGCCGGTGGCAGCGAAAGCCAGCACTCAGCCGCCGCTCCTGAGGAGACTGTGGGCAGGCCAGTCGAATTGCGGCGAAAAAAAGCCTGATGCGGCAAAATCGTTGCCCGGCCCGAGCATGGCCGGCCGTTAGTCGAGCTCTTCCAGCCAGAGCCGGAGCTCGTTTTCGTATTCGCTCGCCAGATCTCCTTTGATCAACTGGCGATGAAAGCTGGCGGCTCCTTCCTTCACGGTGTCAGCCGCTTCGGCGCTGGGGAAGCGGCGCATCGGGTCGGGAGCGATGAGGCCGCGGCAAAAACTCATCAGTAGTTCGTTGCAGACCACTTCTTGCGGCAGGATTTGCGACAGCCGCTGCGGCAGCATCCGCTTGGCTTCCAGCAGTTCCTTGTAGGTCGTCAGGCCGGCAAACGGTGGCCGGCCGGAGAGCATTTCGATCAGCACGTAGCCCAAGCTGGCCAGGTCCGAACGGGGCGTGCACTCGCTTCCTTCCAGGATTTCGAGTGCGGCGTAGGTGGGCGTGCACGTCCGTTGGTCTGGCAGATTGTTGAGCTCGAAGGCCGAGCCGATATCGACGATTTTGGCGTTGCCAGTTCGCTTGACCATGATATTCGACGGCTTGAGATCGCTATGGACGATGCCGTCGCGGTGGAGGGCCGCTAGCGCCGCCAGACATTCGCGCGTCACCGCGACTGCAACGCCTGGCTTGAACCGTGGTTGCACCGGGCCGGTCGTGACGATCACGTTGTTCAAATACTCCCAGCGCCGATTGCTGACTCGTTCTCGGGTGCGGTCGAAGGTGTCATTGGTCAGCAAATTGGCCAGGTCGAAGCCGTCGACCCATTCCATTTCCATGATCCGAATGCGGTTCCGCTCGACGAAATTATGCACGTCGAGCAGATTGTCTTGCTGAATCTGCGCCACCCGGGCCGCGACTTGAGCAATCCGCCCCATTGCCTCTTCGTACGCACGGGCGTCTTCATAGCGGGCGGGCGAGAAGATCTTGAGCGCCACGGGAAGCGTGAAGTTGTCCGTTCCCCTCCGCTGGCTCAGATAGACCACTCCCTGCCCTCCCGAGCCCAATCGGCGGGTCAAGTGCAAGTGCTCCGTCCAGCTCATGCGCTGGCCATCGACGACTTTCTGGTAGCGCTCCAGCAATTCGTCGGGACAGTGAACGGTCGCCTGGCCGTCGGCAGCCAGCGTGGGAGTGCCGTGATGAAACGTGGTTGTCGACATGGTGCTTCTCGCGGGGATGACACTCTTTCGCAGCAACGAGCCCGATTGCTCATTGCGTGTCAAGAGACTTTGCAGCGGATTGATGATAGTTCGGTTGTCATCTTAGGCAGCCGCCGGCGGTCTCGTCCATACCACAAGCCGGCCACACGCCGTGAACCTGCCTTCGTGTGCATGCTGCGCGCTCGATGAGGCCCTGCCAAATGTCCACCAGTGCTCGTACAATTCTCGAGGGAATTCGCCGCGCGCCATCAACATCGCGGCGCATGCTGACACACGGTCACGCGCCGCTTGCAACAATCATCACACCCCAGGCAAGCGCGAGAGCGGATTCACGGCGACCAACAGGAGGGGAAGACAATCGACGCCATCATTTTCGATTGCGATGGGACACTTGCCGATACGATGCCGGTGCATTATGAGGCCTGGCAGGAAACGATGTCCGATTATGGGCTGTACCTCTCAGAGGACCGGTTTTATGAACTCGGCGGTTGGCCGACATTAGTCCTAGCCGAAATGCTGGTCCGCGAGGCGGGAAGCGGAGCCAATCCACGGTCGATCGCGCAGGAAAAGGAGGCGGCCTTTCGCCGCCGTCTGCAGACCGTGCGGCCCATCGAGCCAGTCGTGCGGGTCGTTCGCCAGCACGCGGGCCAGTTGCCGATCGCGGTTGCGACCGGTGCCATTCGGCCCATTTTGGACGAAATTCTGGCTCACATTGGCCTCGCCGGCGCGTTCAATTCGCTCGTTTCCAGCGAGGAAGTGCCGCATCACAAGCCGGCTCCGGATATCTTTCTGGAGGCGGCCCGCCGCTTGGGCGTCGATCCTGGCGGCTGCCTGGTCTACGAAGATACCGATCCGGGAATCGAGGCTGCGCGTCGCGCCGGCATGACGTACGTCGACGTACGAACGCTGCACCTGCCGCGTCGCGTGACGCCGCCTGGGTCGGCGCGGCCCCAGAATACCGAGGGACCGCCGGATTGATTTTTTCCGCCGCTGGCCGTTCAAGGGACGTTTTGAGCCAGCAGCCAATCCTCCAGGATGATGTGTTCGACCAACGGCGCGCGCAGCAGTGCGGTGCGCGAGGGCAACACCGCGGTGAGCCAGGGACGTTTCACCGCCTGGGACATCGCTCTCAGGCCCAATGAGTTCAGCGAGCGGCGGGAAAGCTGCGCCGAAACGTTGTCGCGCAATCGCTGGAACGTAGCCGGGATCAGGTTGGGATCGGGGCCAACGTGAATCACCGTCTTCACCCCCGTTGCCAAGGTTTCGTAAACCGCGTCCCACAGTCGTTGCGGCTGATCGATCCAACGATAGAGAATTTCGCGGGCGTTGTGATCGTTGTAGCTCAGCTTGCCGGTCACGAGGGATAGCAGCGGCGGGACGGGACGTTTGAATTCCCCGGGCAACGTCTGCATCATCACGCCGACCCGATTCGGTATATTTCGCTGCCAGACGATCGATGTGTGCATGGGGGGCCAGCGATCTTTGTTCTTGCGCAAATAAACGCGCGCCGGGAAAGCCTCGGGCATGCGTGCCGCGAAACGATCGATCGTACTCCCCTGCCCCAGCAGCAGCACCGTGTTCGGGGCCAGAATCGACGACATGCCGATTACCCCCTGTCCCGCGAGATTGATCTCCAGGCACAGCCGTTCCACCTGGCCGATGTCCAGCAGCGGCCCGCGCGAAAAGAGCACGCCCATCGTGACGTCGGCCGTCAGGGCCACGGCGTCGGCGGCGACCGACAGGGGCAGCCGCAACGCCTGGCCCATTTCGAACAGCCCGCTGGCGACGACGGCGGCCAGTTCGCCCAAGCTGTATCCGTAGGCCATCTTGGCCCCGGCGTAGGCGATGCCAAAAACCTCGTCCAGCAGTTTGATTTGGGCCGTTTCGACGGCCACGATCAGGGCGATCGCCTCGTCGTAGCTGGCCAACGAGGTCTCTTCGCGGCGCCGGACACGGGCCGCAAGATCGATCCTTCGGCCGACGATGTCGCTGGCCGTCCCCGATGCCTCGTCCAGATAATGCTCGACGATGGGGCCGTAGCAGGGGTGGGATAAAAGTTCCGGCGTGCGGCCAAGGTTGGTGGTGTTGTAGCCGCGAAAGGCGAACGCCGCCGTCGACAACCGGGAAGCAAGCGAATTGGTCATGGAATCAGCGGCCAGGGTGCGTCGGCGGCCCACGGGATTCTATCGTAGCCCAAAGACCGTGCCGCCGCTGCGCCGCGCCTGCGCGGTCAAGAAAGGTGGGAAACAAACGAAAGCCGGGGATGCCAAGCGTCGTTTTCTGCGCTGGCGACGACCGGCTCGAGCACGGCCAGTAGGCGGCCGGCCCGATCGATGGCCAGCGCCTCTCGGCCGGGCAGTTCGCCCGACGCGTTCGCGCCCGGCGGTCGATGGATCGTCTGTCCATTGGCGAGGCGCGCCATCTCGGATTCGTCGACCATCACGCGCGGCCAACCCTCGAATGCCATTAGCGGGTCGAGCACGAGCTCGGGCAGCCGTGGTGCGGTGATCGCGTCCAAACTCACTGCGTGTGGCAGCGTGAAAGCGCCTACGGCCGTGCGTACGAGCGCCGACATGACGGCTTCGGTGCCGGCTCGCACGGCCAGGTCCCTCCCCAACGTGCGAACGTAGGTGCCGGCACTGCACTGGATGGACAGCCGGAGTTCCGGATACTCGTAGGAGGTGATTTGCAGGTGGTGAACCGTCACGGGCCGTGGTTCGAGAGTTACCGACTCGCCACGCCGTGCCAATTCGTATGCCCTGCGTCCGGAAACCTTCAGAGCCGAGTAGGCGGGGGGGCGCTGCAAGATCGTGCCGGTCAATTCCCTGGCCGCTTTTTCCAAGGCATCGCGGCTGGGAATGACGGCCCCTGAGAGTTCGACCGTTGGGCCTTCGATGTCCTCAGTGGGACTGGATCGTCCCAACAGGAAGGCGGCCTCGTAACCTTTGGGCATTTGCTGAACGTAGTGGATCAGTCGCGTGGCCGGTCCGACCGCAACCACGAGGACGCCTGAGGCCAGCGGATCGAGCGTGCCGGCATGTCCCGCCTTCAGTCCGGCACCGCAGCGGACGACGCGGTCGACGGCTTGCCGCGACGTCTTGCCCGACGGTTTCAGGACGTTGATGAACCCGAACATGGAGCGAGTTTGCCGTTCGTGGAGCGAGGGTGAAGCAAAATGCTCGGCCCGTGGCCCCGCCGGCACCGCGCTCACTCGCCTTCTTAGCGTTGCGGAGGCCGGGCACCAGTGCGCGCGTTGCGTTGAACCGGCTGGTCGCCGCCGGCCGGACCGAGCAGGCTTGCCAGCAATTCTTGCAGCTTTTCGCCCCGCGCGTCGAGCGATACGACGTTTCCATCCTTGCCGACGAGCATCACGGTCGGAAAGCCCATCACTCCATAATAGGCGGTCATGGGATGATCACCGGTGGACATGGTATCGAACAGATTAACCCAGGGAATCGTCTCGGTCTTGAGAAAGGCCTCGACCTGGGCGCGACTTTCGTCGACATTGACGCCGACGACCTCAAATCCGCGATCGTGATAGAGCTGATAGAGGCGTTTGACGTTGGGCAGTTCATCTCGGCACGGTTTGCATCCTACAAACCAGTAGTCGATCAGCACCACTTTGCCTCGATAGGCCTTCCAGTCAAAGGGCTTGCCGTCAACCGTGTGGCCCACGACCTCCACAGGTTTGCCCACCAGGCTCAGTCGTCGCGCTGCCGCGGAGAAGGCCTTGCCCATCTCGGTAACCTCCTCGTCGTCGCTCCTTTGGAATAGCGGTGCGAGGCCGCTATAAGCTTCGGCCGCCAGCGCCGTATTATTGGCGGCTTCGAGCCGAGTCGCCAATTGCGTGGCCAGCAGGTAATCGCCTTTCGGCGGATGGGTGACTTCCAATTTCTTCTTGACGTTCAAATACAGCTCATGCTGCTCGGCCGCGGTGAGGTCGGCCAACGTTTGCACCTGGGCGATCAAAATCAGCATGCTCGCTTGATGATAGGCGTTCGACGTCGGTTCGGGTTGCTCAAGCGTCGGTTTATAGTTGGCCTTCTCGATCTTCACGATCTTCTCGGCGGCGGCTTTGACGGCGATCGGCATTTGCTTGCGATGAATCGTGTACGTCTGCGTGTCGTGGGCTTCGAATCGCCGCAAATAGAAGATGAACGCCATGAGTTCGGTCACGTCGTTCGTCTCGGGAACCCGATAACGCGCCGCCACGGCCTCTGCGTCTTCGGCCCAAGGATTGACCGCTTGCAATCCACCGCTGGCCGGGGCCTGTGATGCCTGCAGCGGTCCGCCGGGAGCCGTGGACGGCTGCCCCGCGGGCTGTCCCCCGATTTGCGGATTGTCGCCTTGCTGCTGCGGCATTCTCGCTCGGTAGAGGGGCGAGAGGTTATCGGGGCCTTGCGCCGAGATAGCCGGGCAGCTCGAAACCAACGCCACGGCCGCCAGCGTGACGCTTGGTAATCCCCGCAGCCATCGATGGGATAGATGCACGGTTCGCTCCTTCGCTTTTGAGAGGTGGACCGGCTCCTGCCGGACATTGGTCTGCGCGCGTCCCGATCGGGAGTTCAATAGCGCTAGCGGACGATCCGCAGCAGACGTCATGCGAGCTACATCCTGTGCTCGCGCGGGCACCCGATTTCCGATCGTCGGCGGGCCGTTTACACTTCGACCAGCATCCGCATCGGTTCTTCGATTACATCCTTGATTCGCTTGAGAAAGGTGACGGCTCCTTGGCCGTCGACGATCCGATGATCGTAGGTCAGCGCAACATACATCATCGGACGAAT
>DATJTR010000339.1:0-7967 GCA_035503215.1 Pirellulales bacterium | reverse complement strand
CAAAAGCGCGGGCGAAGACGGGGAAGGCTCACCACAGGGGACACGGAGGTACACAGAGGGGAACGCGCCGGGGCGGTTGCAGGCTGGCTTCAAACCCCCTTTCAAACTTGGGAGGTGCGATACTTCGCACGACGTCATCCTCGTGCGCTTTGCCTCTCCTCCTTTTTCCTCTGCGTACCTCACTCCGTGGTTCAATCCCCTTCGCGACTCACCGGAGGTGGTTCGTCGCGCGTCCCTCGCGGGTGCTCGCTGCAGGCGGGTGGCTTCGGGCTAATTTGACGAGTGCCTGAACGATCGGGCGATCACCTTCCGCGCTCGCCGGGGTGATATTTGTCTCCGGCGGCTTCGGCGATCTCGGGCCAGGCGAAGAGTTCGTCTTTCATTTTGCCGTCGGCCAGCAGTGCCGCTTGATCCTGGAAGTGGGGCGAGCGCGGATCGCCGCTGGAGCCGAAGACCGAAACCGTGGCCCCGCGGAACGTGGGCCCGAATTCGTAGGCGGCCAGATAGGTCGGGCCAACCAGGGCATAGCGATTGCGAATCGTCTTGATGAACGGAATTTTGAGGCTCGGCATGTAATACTGCGAAAAAATCACCCCCATCGAACCGGGAGCGCCGGCGGTGGGAAAACTGGCCAGCCGATCGTCGAAGGGTATCTCCAACAAGTCGGCCACGTTGGCGTGCCGCTGCGAACGAAACGCGTCCCCCCAGCGCACCTTCCACGAGCCAAAAACGTTCGCCAGCGTGCCGGCCGCTTTGGCCAGGGCCCGCAGTTGCCGTTCGGGATCGCCCTGGTAGCGGGGCCGCATCGTCTCGGCCGGATAGCCGCGGCCGTAGAGCTCGGCGTACCAGCCTTCGCACAGCGTGGCAGCGGTCGAGTCGGCCATGACGCGGCAGTCCCAATCCAAGAGGTGGTCGATGTAGGGGGACAGCTCGGCGGCCAGCGCGGGATTGTCGGTCTTGAGCTTTTCCATCAGCTTGGCGTAGTGGGGCAGCGATTCGGTCGCCCAATAGACCGTGGTGTCGAAGGCCAGCTCGCGCAGCCGCTCGAACGAGATCGGCTCCGGGGCCGAGAGGATCTGCCGCGAGCGGCGGGCCCGGCGGTTGTCGTGTTCGCCGTCTTCGGCCAGGTAGCGGGGGAATTGATCGGCCAGCGGGCTGCCGGTGTCGCAGGTGGTGAAGGGGCTGGAGTTGCAGTTTTGCACGTAGCCCGCCTTGGGATTGAGGAGCTGCGGCAAGTCGTCGAGCGCGAGCATGCCCTGCCACTGCGCCCGCACGTCGGCGCCATCCACCGGCTCGCTCCAATCGAGGGCCGGGTCGCGGCGGGGAATGAGCCCGTTGTAGAGGTAGAAGATGTTGCCGTCGGCGTCGGCGTAGATGACGTTCATCAGCGGATATTGCTGCATGGCCAGGGCGGCGCGAAAATCGCTCAGCGAGCGGGACCGCATCATCCGCAGCGATTGGCCGAGCATTTGCCGATCGTCGAGACCGGCGATCCGCGCGGCGAGAAACGTGTGATCATCCTCGCGGGCGACGACGGGCCCGTAGTGCGTGCGGCGGAGAACGAGCGTTTGCTCGACGATGCCCGATGCCATGCGGACGCGAAACGTTTCCCGCGATTCGCTGGCCGTGCGGTAGCCCTTGCCGTAGCGATAGGCGAGCGGCTGGGCGGGGTCGTCGAACGTGAGCCGCCACACGTCGGCGATGTCGGGCTCGTTGGTCGTCAGGCTCCAGCCGAGGCGGTCGTTGTGGCCGAGGCTGAAAACCGGGCTGCCATACATCGCCGCGCCGGCAAAATCCCAACTGGCCCGACTGCGGACGTGGGCCTCGAACAGTTGCGAAAAGCCGAACCAGGCCAGGTGCGGATTGGCCAACAGCAGGGCGTTGCCGGAGGCCGATTTGGCCGGGGCGATGGCCCAGGCGTTGGAACCCTGCTGGGCCCAAATCATGTCGTGCGTGCGGGGCAGATAATCGTTCGACAGGCCGGTGCGGCGGAACGTCAGCTCCAACAGCATGTGCCGGCCGAAGGCGATCACCTGCCAGGGCTCGAAATGGGCCAGCAGCACGGGACGCACGTCGGGGTGCGTGTGCAGGTAGTAATTCAGCCCGGCGGCGAAGGCTTCGCAATTCGTGCGGACTTCGGCGTCGAATTGAGGAAACGCGGCGCGGGTTTTGGGGACGAGCTCGAAGGCCCGATTCAAGAGGTCGGAATTCAGGCCGCGCGGGCCGTGGACTTCGGCATAGCGGCCCAGGCTGAGGATGTAGCTGTCTTCGATCTGCCAGAAATAATCTTCGGCCTGGGCGTAGGCGAAGCCAAAAATCGCCGCGGCGTCGGTTTCGCCATCGATGTGGGGCACGCCGTAGGCGTCGCGATAGATCGTCACCGCGGCGGCCAGGCGCTCGGCCAGGGCGAGTTCGTCGGCCGACAGCGGAGGAGGCGTGACCGGGGGCAAGTCGGCCAGTTTGCCGATCAGTTTTTGACCGAGGGCCGTGGCGGCGCCGCCGAGGTGTTGCTCGGCCAGCGATGCTTTGTCGTCGGTCTTATTCGAAGCCTCGGCAGCTTTCGGCTTGGTCGCGGGAGATTGCGCGAGCACGGCCGGGGCGGCGAGCACGGCCAGCGAAACGGCGACGGCGATTCGGAACAGACTGGTGCGCATCGCAGACTGCGGGCGGAAGGTTCTTCGTTGAGGGCATTCCCTGCCTCGCGTCGACCGCTGAATCCAGCCCCCCCAGTCTGGCGGTTTGACGGGAGTATCTCAAGTGTTGTTGCGCTCGGGCCTGCCTTCGGCAACCCTCGCGCCGCTCACTTGTGCCACTTCGGGCACCGTTCGCTGGCAAAAGGCCCTGTGGGCAACGCTCGCTGGATTGGCCGCGTTGCGCCAGGCGGCCAGCACGAGCCAAACGTGCGCAAGTCCAAGGCCCCACTGGACCGCGGCGATCCAGAGATAAACTTCATGAAGAATATGAAATTCATCGGCCACGCCGTGGGTGGCCGGATCGAGCATGGCGTCGAGCCGGGGATGAAGCACGAACAAGGCGACCTGGGCCCCGGCCATCGCCAACCAGGTGGCGGCGAGCAGCTTGCCGCGCGTGGCCAGCACGTTCCATAGCAGCACGGCCAAGGCGCCGGCCGCGATCAGGTTCAAATACCACGTGACGACGCGGGTGATGAAACCTTGCTCGGTGCTGCCTCCGAGAATCTCGGCACCGGTCGGCACGACCACCGTGGCATAGAACGTAAAACCGCCGAGCCACAGGCCGGCCGCCAGAATCACCAGATATTGCCGGAGGGGCGACATGCGAGGCTTGAGAGGTGAGGGGTGAGGCTTGAGGCTCGAGGTAGGGACGGGGAGGGAGTGCGGACACGCCGGGCGACGCGAATCGATACGACTGTTTCAATGCGGCTCAGCATCGCACTTCGCCGCTCACGCCTCAAGTCTCACTCCACCTCGACGATCACGCCGGCGGTGTTGACTTCGACTTCGCGGACTTTGCCGTTGGGCTGCTTGCCGCGAATCTCATAGACGTCTTCGCCATTCTTCTTGATCACGCGGGCCTGGTCGAACTTGACCTGCGGCAGTTTCTTCTGCGCTGCCGTGGCAACATCGGTCGGCACGTCGGCAATCGGCATCCAAGGGCTTTCCGCGGGCGCGGTGCCGCCGCAGCCGGCAGCCAGGAGAAACAGGCAGAGCAGAAGAAATCGATTCATGGTGGTCCTGATGTTGGAGGAAAGGAAACGAGTAGCAAGGCAACGATCACCAGTAGGGAGTCGGTTCGGACGCGGCGCCGGGAAGCAGCACTTCGTCGCCGGTTTGGAATGGCTCGCCGTACTCGACAGTGAACGTGCCGTGCGACGTCTGGGCATCGACGCGATCGAGCCGGATGTCGCCGACCCGGGTTTCCGTATTACATTCGATCTCGGTTCCCACGAACAGCCCTTGCTCGCGGCCACCGGTCAGTTCCACTTCGCCGATGACGTCGTCCTGTTCGTTCCGTTCGTCGATGACCCGAGCGCTCGCGATCTTCAACCGCAGCGGTTTTTCGAGAATCATCGCGGCGTAAGGAGCGGGCAGTTGCGGCCGGCCGAGCGGGTTCGGCCGGGTGCGATGACCTGCCGCCATCGTCTCGCGCACATGATAAAAGCGATACATGCCATCCATCCATTTCCGGCGCATGCCGCCGGCGTTATACAGGACGACCATGCGCGTTAAATCGTCCTTCGGCACAGCGAATCGCTCGTCGCCCCAGCGAATGAAATAGATTTCCGTGCTCGGGAACGCGTACGGTTTGGCGTCACCCGGCTTTGCCAATGTCACACGGATTCCGCCGGGGAAGGTCTCCACGATGCGACCCCAATTCACCCCGTCGACGTGCCCGCAATAAAACGAGAGATGCTCGAAGCCTGCGTTGGGAGCGAGCAAGATGTCGCTTGAGGCGGCGAGGCCATCGTCGGATGCGTACATCCCCGCCCACTCCTTAGCCCAGTCGTCGTCGGCCAGTTTGCTGCGATCGAGCGTGGCCGCCTCCGTCCGGATTTCCTTCATCAGCGCCAGCGCCGCCTTTCTTTCGGAATCGGTGAGCCTCGAAGCCTGCGCCGGGACTTCGGCCACGGCGTTCTGCTCCGGTGCCGCTCCGGGGAGGACGACTACGCAGCCGGCTTTTAGCGGCGGAGCCGAAGGGTCGCGAAATTCTACGCGAAAGGTGCCGAACGATTTTTTGTCGTCGACTCGATCGAGCTCGATCGTTCCGCTGCGGTCCTTCGCCGCGCAGTCGATTCGTGTGCCGACGAACAGCTCTCGGTCACGGCCGCCGACGAGTTCGACCCGCCCGCTGGCACTCGAGGTTTTTCCGTCGCCCGAGGGAACCGTCGGCGCGCTGGGCTTGACGGACGTGAGCGTGAGGTGGATCGGCCGCTCGAAGATCAGTGCGGCAAATTCGGCGGGCAATTGTGGCCGTCCGGGCGGAGCCGAATGGTTCAGCGACCGGTCGGGCCCTGTGTCTGGCACTCGGGCGGGGATTTGCCACATTTGCTCGCGGTCACTTCCGCCGGCATTGTAATAGACGACCATGCGCTTGAGTTGGCGTTCTGGCACGACGAACCGCTGCTCGCCCCAGCGGATGAAGTACAGTTTCTCGCTCAAGTAATCGTGGGGTCCGTTGCCCAGAGGCTTCGCCCAGCGCACCACGATGCCGCCGGGGAATGTTTCGGCAACCTCGCCGTGATTGCACTGGCCAGACCCCGTGCAGCCGGACGTCGTGAAGGCGACGCCTGCCTTGGGGGCGAGGCTGATCGTGCGGCAAGTGGCCAGCGGCGCGCCGACGAAATAAATGCCGGCCCACTCCTTGGCCCAATCGTCGTCGGCGAGCGTGCTGCGGTCGAGCTCGGCCAGTTCGGTCGCGGCTCCGGTTTGAATGACCCTGGCAACGTGCCATTCCACTTCCCCCGCGAACGGGTCATGTTCCGACCGCAGCTCGCCCGCGACGAGTAGTAATGCGGCGACGGCGCTCGGTGTGATCGTTCGGTGAAGAATGCGGTTCGCGGACAAGGCGGAGACCCGAGCGATTCAGAGGAGGACAAACGCGTGCTTACGATCCTGCCCGCGCGTCGGCCGCGGGCTTTGCACCGGGCAAGCCGATTTCCATGCCGACGGTCACGGGCGGCCCCGCTTCCTGGTAAGAATAGCAGACAAAGCTGCCGGTCGAGGTGTGATCGTCGACGTGCGAGATGCTAATCAAGAGCCGGCTCACCTCTTCGGGAAAGCCGACGGCCATCCCCTCGAAGAATCTCTTGTCACGACCGGCGTCGATCGTGACGTCGCCTTCGACGTGACGACCGTACTGCCCTTTCTTGTCAGCGGTCATCTTCACGTCGATGACCTTTGCACGCGTCGGCATGTCGACGATCAACCGCGCGAATTCCGCGGGTAGCTCGGGGCGGCCCGGCGGCTCGTCGGGCAACCCCTCGAAAACGACTTTGCCGTCTCGGCGCGGGATGCCCGGCATGGCCCGCCGGCGGTACCCACCCAGATTGTAGTTGTTCACCAACGTGATCATGCAGGCTGCCGGGACGAGAAATCGCTGGTTGCCCCAGCGGACGAAATACAGCCGTGAAGACATGATGCGATCGTCGTAAAACCGAGGATCGACGGCCAGGTTCGCCTTGACTCCGTCGGGAAACGTTTCGACGACTTCGCCGTGGTTTACGTCGAAGGCGCCGCAGCCTGTCAATTTGTAGACAACGCCCGCCCGCGGGACGATGTCGATGTGAACGTTTCGGCCGAGCCCGTCCCCCTCGAAGTAATTGCCGGCCCACTCCTTGGCCCAATCGTCGTCGGCCAGCTTATTGCGGTCGAGCGCGGCCAGTTCGGCATTGATCCGCGACCCGCGGGCGTTCGCACGCGGGATTTCCGCGTCGATTGCGGCTCGATTGGCGAGCGATTTTTTCGTCTCCGGATCTAATACCGTCGACGGTGCGCTGGCCTGTGCAGTTGCGCACGGGGGGCAAGAGCGCGGCGGCGCTGCCACGCGGCTCGAACGCGGCTGCTTCGCGCACACGCCGCCCACCCAGGCCACGAGAACGATCGCGAGCAGCAAGAAGAATCGTGCCATACGCGCGATTATAGGATTCCGAGGGGAGAAGGCCAACGCGACGTTACTGCCGATCCCAGAGCGCGGAGAGAGGGGGACAGTCCCATTTTGCTGCGAGGACTACGCAAAATCGGGACAGTCCCCGGCGGTGTTCGGGCAGGCCCTTAGAAGCTCGATTCGTCGGCAATCACTTCGCCGCCGGCGCGGATGCAAAGCGCCTGAAATAGCTGCGGATCCATCGTGTTCATCAGGAAGGTGACGTGGCCGTCGGCGAAGACGAAGTTCACGCCGCCCGGGTGCAGGCTGTAGAACATGTCGGGCTCGCCGGTCGGATCGCCGGGGCTTTTGCCTTCGCCCGACTGGCCCAAAACCATCGTCGAACCTTCTTCCTGCTCGAAGATGCCGATGCCGTCGTTGTCGAGAGGATCGGGGGCCAGGTAGGCGCCAGTAACCGAGCCGACCCAGGTGGCCTCGCCCAAGACGTCGGCCCTTTCGCCGGCGGCGATGGTTTGCGTGCTGCCGTCGGTGATTTCGCGAACGTGGACCGTGCTGTTGCGGAAGAACATGCCGTTGCCGTCAATGCCCGGCTCGGTGGTGCCGAACATGGCGACGTAAGCGGCTTCGGCAACGTCGCAGATCTTGGTGCCACCCGATTGGCTCATGGCGGCCCACACCGGCTCGCGCTCTTCCGAGGGGCAAAGATATTCCGACAGGGGTGTGGTGATGGCCGGCGAGTTCGCCGCGTTCTCGATCGGCAGATTCAGGTTCAATTGGTTCGCCAGCGCCGTCTCTTCGAGCATTGGCAGAATCAGCGTGGCCCAGCCCCAGCCGGGGCCGGTGTCGGTGCCGTTCGCCGTGTACTGCGAAACGTAGCCGGAGGGAAATACCTTCTTGTACGACTCGTAGTTCTCCAGCGCCAGGCCGATTTGCTTCAGATTGTTCGTGCACTGCGAGCGGCGGGCGGCCTCGCGGGCCGACTGCACGGCGGGGAGCAAAAGGGCGATCAACAGGCCGATGATCGCGATCACGGCCAAGAGCTCGATGAGTGTGAAACCGGCCAGGCGAGCGGCGCGATGCGAGCGTTGCATGTTGGTCAGGCTTTGGCAGTGGGCTATGTGCATGACGCGACGGGCCGCGGGGGCGCAACTCCGGCGGCATCCGTACAACCTAACGAACGGGCGGGAAGGGGTAAACCGCCCCCCGCGGGCCAGGCGGCTAACACGGTCCTCACAATGCGGCGGCCACCAAAAGGCCTGCAAGCCGAGCCCATCGCGCCGGGCTTGGCGGGCACGTGCTGTCGCGCCGCCGCGTCAGTTCGCGCCGGCGGGCTTGCGGTCTTCGGGCAGATAGATGATGCGGCCGCAATCCTTGCAGAAGATCGC
>DATJTR010000338.1:0-3375 GCA_035503215.1 Pirellulales bacterium | reverse complement strand
TCGGGCCTCGCGCCGCTCGCTTTTGCCATGCGGCACCGCTCGCTGGTTGGGGTGTTGCGCTGGGCCCCTCCCCTGCCCCGCCTCGCGTGATCGATCGCCGCCGCCGGCAACTTGTCACCATCCAGCGAGCGTTGCCCGAAGCGGCAAAAGCGAGCGGCGTGAGGCCCGACGAAGGAGGGACCGAGCGCAAAAAAAAGCTCACCTCAGCGACTGGCTGTCGACGATGAGCGTGACCGGTCCGTCGTTGACCAGTTCCAATTGCATGCTGGTGCGGAAGCGGCCGGTCTCGACCGGGTGCCCTTGCTCGCGGAGCAAGCGAACGAAATGCTCGTAGAGCGGTTCGGCCCGCTCGGGCGGAGCGGCGGCGATGAAGCTGGGCCGGCGTCCTTTGCGGCAATCGCCGAGTAGCGTGAATTGGCTGACCACCAGGAGCGATCCGCCGACGTCGGCCAAGGCCAGGTTCATCTTGCCGGCCGCGTCGTCGAAGACGCGCAGCGTGCCGATCTTGTCGGCCAGCAGCCGAGCCTCGGCTTCCGTGTCGTCGCCGCCGATACCCAACAGGACGACCAGTCCGCGCTCGATGCGACCGACGCACTCGCCGGCGACCGTGACCTGAGCTCGACTGACGCGTTGGATGCAAGCCTGCATGAAGCACTCTGTTGTTGCGCTCGGCCCCTCCTTCGTCGGGCCTCACGCCGCTCGCTTTTGCCACTTCGGGCAACGCTCGCTGGGTTGTTGCGCTCGGGCCTGCCTTCGGCAACCCTCACGCCGCTCGCTTTTGCCACTTCGGGCAACGCTCGCTGGTTGTGTTGTTGTGCGTTAGCGCACGATCACGTTTCCACTTCCCAGCCGCGTTCTTGGCGGATGCGTCTCACTTCGGCCAGGATGTCGTGGATCGCCTGCTGGTTTTGATAGATGTTGTTCCACTCGACGAGTGCCGCCCAGGCGATGAAGGCCAAGCCGGCGATCGCGCCCACCAGGTGGGGCGTGACCCAAGCCTCGCTGCCGAGCTGACTGCCCGGATCGGCCGCACCGCCGAGCGCGATCACGCCGACGATCACCAGCATCGACAGCGTGGCCCATGGGAAGGTGCGGCGTTTGAGCGCCGTGGTGCGGCGGATGAATTCAGAATCGAGCGCGTAGGTTTCCACCACTTCCTTGGCCCAGCGGCTCGTACCGATGAAATAGGTGACGACGATGCTGTTCACGAACACCACGGCCAAGGCGGCGAAGACGCCGGCCAGGCGATGGACCGTGGCCCAGCGCAGCACGACGGGATCGAGCTGGCGGAGGTCGCCGAGCGTGAGCCCCAGAATCAAATTGGCGGCAACTAGCAGAATCGCCAGCCAGGCCAGAATGGTGAAGATGCGCGTCACGAGGAGGTTGTCGCGGGGTCGGTGCTGGGGGTGAAAGCCGCCCCAATTATGAAGCGTGAGGCCCAGGGCCGCCAGCCGCGAAACCGGGCCAGGCGTTTCGGCCTGCGGACCGGCAGGATGTCAATTAGAATCGAAGCATGCAGCGCAGCCTTCCACCACGCATTGCCATCACCATGGGAGATCCGGCCGGCATCGGGCCGGAAACGATCGTCCGCGCTTGGAGCGAGCTGTGCGCCGCCGGTGAATGCCGGCCGTTGGTGATTGGCCAGCGAGATGTGATGGCGCGGGCGGTGCGGCAATTCGCGCCCGGGATGCTGGTCGCGGCAATCGACGACGTGGCCGCGGCAGATGCGGCTCCGGACCGGCTGCCCTGCCTGGATCCCTGTTCGCCCGCGGCGGCCGACGTGCCGCCGGCCGTGGTTGACGCGCGTGGCGGACAGGCGGCCTACGACGCATTGGTGGCCGCGGCCCGCTTGGCGCTGGCCGGCCAGATCGACGGTCTCGTGACGGCCCCCTTGCACAAAGGCGCGCTGCACCTGGCCGGGCATCATTATCCGGGGCACACCGAGCTGTTGGCCGAGCTGTGCGGCGTAGAGCGGTTTGCGATGATGCTCTATCTGGGTCCCGGCGGGCCGGTACGCGCACCGCACGGGCTGGCGATCGTTCACGTCACGTTGCACATGGCCTTGCGCGAGGCGCTGGCCGTGGTGCAGACTCCGGCCGTGCTGACCAAGATCGAGCTGGTCGACGCGGTGATGCGGCGGCTCGCCGGCGCGCGGCCGCGGATTGGCGTCTGCGCGCTGAATCCGCACGCTGGTGAAGATGGACTATTTGGCGACGAAGAGAGTGTCGTCATCCGGCCGGCCGTCGAGCAGGCGCTGGCCGCGGGCTACGACGCCACGGGTCCCTGGCCGGCCGACACGCTGATCGCCCGCGCGTGCCAGGGAGAGTTCGACGCGGTGGTGGCGATGTATCACGACCAGGGGCACATCGCGATCAAGCTGTTGGCCATGCACCGGGCGGTGAACGTGACGCTGGGGCTGCCGATCGTGCGCACGAGTGTCGCGCACGGCACCGCGTTCGATCTGGCTTGGCAAGGCCGCGCGGAAACGAGCGGAATGATCGAAGCGGTCCGAGTCGCTTCGCGGCTCGCCGCGAAGCGAGAGCAGTAGATTGCGCCCCCCTGCCCTGCTCACCTGATCTCCTGCTCACCTGATCTCCTGATCTAACTCCCCTGACACTCCTGCTGCACTAACGAAAAAGCCCCCTTCACCCGCGAAGGATGAAGAGGGCTTAGGGTCCTCGGAGCATCAAGTTTTACCCTGTGAGATTTCAGGAGCAGGTCGTGGGGGCGGCTAAGAAACCGAGACGGCCATAGCCGCTCGGCAGGCGTCGATGCCGCCCGCACGGTTCAAGCCAGGACACTTCGCCCGGCCCTGGGTGCGTCATCCGGTCCGCGGGTAGCGGAACCGCGTGCGCTCCGACAAGGTACATGGCGAGCGCCGGCGAAGCGGGGCTCGACGGGCCAGCGCCCCGCGACCGTGCCCCCTACCTCTCAGTGAGGCGGACCTTGCATTGTTGCCCTCCTTAACTCGGATACCGAATCAGAGCGCATCAATTCAATTCGAGATGTAATCGACCGGGCTAGTCCGTAAAACGACCCACAGGTCGACTACCCATAACTGAGGGAGTCAGTTAGCCCGCGGCGGCCGGCACCACGGCGTGCTCGCGACCGTCATCGTCGATTACATCTACCAGCAATCTACCATAGCCGCGGCCAAATGCAACTTTTTTGTTCCTTGCCGAAGCGCCGAGCGCGCCAGCAACGCGTGGTTTCGTCCGCGTTTTTTCTGCGCTCGTGCGGCGCGTCTGCGGCCGGAGTTCTGCTTGGCGATGTGACGCTAGACACTTACAATTCCTTGGCTGCAGGAGGAGACTCGAAAGAGATGAACACACGCTTGCGCATCGTCGCCGCCGACGACGACCCGTTCTATCACGA
>DATJTR010000337.1:0-10083 GCA_035503215.1 Pirellulales bacterium | reverse complement strand
CGTGAATGGGTTGGCCCACACGGTGTCGTTCGATGTCGACGCCTCCGTGACGGGCTCGACGCAAAACTTGAATCAGTTTCCGCTCTATGACTTGATCGACGATCAGTCGATCATCCGTTATCGCCAGTTGCTGGCAACCTACGACTTCGGTGGACCCAACCCCGTGCCGCTCAGGTACGACGAGCGCTATTACGCCTTGCGCTACGGGTTGATGGACACGGTATCAAGCGCCTCGACCGAAATTGCCGGCAATCTGGCGGCCGTGCGGATGGGAGCGCGCCAGCGTTGGCAAACGAAGCGCGGTGCGCCGGGCAAGCAGCGGGTGGTCGATTGGATGACGTTCGACCTGCAGGGAGTCGCCTATCCCGATCCGAATCGGGACAACTTCGGCACCGCCATCGGTCTGGTCACCTATACCTATCGCTGGTACTTGGGCGACCGCACCACGGTCGTGTCGGACGGTACTTACGACTTCTTCAGCGGCGCTCCGCAGTACACCAGCCTCGGCATGTATCTCAACCGGCCGCCGCGCGGATCGCTGTACACCGGCGTGATGCTGCTCAACGGTCCGGTCAATAGCACAGTGCTGGCCGCAAGTTACAACTACCGCATGAGTCCCAAGTGGATTTCGACCGCCGGCAGCACGTTCGCCCTGAACCACAGCGGCAACATTGGTGAGAACTTCGCCCTGACCCGAGTCGGCGAATCGTTCTTGTTCAACGCCAACTTCAACGTCGACGTGAGCAAGGGGAACGTCGGTGTGAACTTCTCGGTGCAGCCGCGGTTCCTCAGCCGCTCCGGCTTCGGTGCGGCCAACGGCTTGCAAGTCCCAGTGGCCGGCGCCTTCGGGCTGGAATAGTCCAGCAAAGGCCGCGGCGGTCCTGCCCGCCCATGTCCGATCGACCCGATCGGTCCACGTGCTCTGTCGCGCGCCCCGCCTGAATTTGCGATCCGCGGTCTCGGAATATATCCTAGCTGAACTGCCACCGTGCTCATGGCGGACACGCCGCAATGCGCGGCGCGTTTTCACTTGATCAACGACCTTTTTGTCCTGGGAGTCTTTCGCGATGAAGCCCTCTTTTGTTTTCCTGACGCTGGTTGCCAGTGCTGCCGTGGCGATGGCCGCGTGGCGGACGTTTGCCGCCGACGCTCCGGGCGCGTCCCAAAAGTTGCTCAGACACGTCGTGCTGTTCAAGTTCAAGAAGGAGGCCACGCCCGAAGAGATTCAAAAAGTGGTGACGGCATTCGCTGCACTTCCGAAGCAGATCGACACGATCGTCGATTTCGAGTGGGGAACCGACGTCAGTCCGGAAAAACTCAGCGAGGGTTTCACGCATTGCTTCCTGGTGACCTTCCGCAGCGCCGAAGATCGCGACGCCTATCTGCCGCATCCGGCCCACAAGAAGTTCGTGGAGTTGATCAAACCAGTGCTGGAAAAGCCGTTTGTCGTCGACTATTGGGCGCAGCGCTAACGGCCCATTCGCGGCAAAGTTAACGGCAATTTGGGCGTGGGGTTTGCGCCTGCTGGCAGCTTCACCCGCGGCGTACGCGACCTGGATATCGAACTCCCGCCACCCCAGGCGTCTGGCAGCGATTCCGTTAGGTCGGCAGCCGCCTTGTCGAGGCGTTTCGGCTGCTAGACGCCAAACGGCCGATAACCTACGATTTAGGCTCAGCGCCGGGCTTTCCGAACGGCCAACCGGACAAAGTCCGTTTGTCGCCGCGCTGGCCTTTTGTTCAAAGGCACACCTCAACCTACCAACAGACATTCCCTTAGCCGGCCGGGAAATCCCCGCTCGAGGAGAATCGTAATCGTGAAGAAAACTCTTGTTTCCTTGTTGATCACGGTGCTCTTGTTGAGCGGGGCTCAAGCGGCCAAGGCCAAAGACAGCACCTCGGGCGCGTCTGGCGGTGGCGACGATCACAAGCCCGTCATCGTTGTCTCCGTCGCCGGCTACGACAACGTGTTGGGAGACATCGCCTACATCGGGCAACTGGCCCAAATGCCGGGGCTCGAAAAACTGGTCGAAGGTCTGGTCGCCGCCCGCACCAAAGCGCAAGGCTTGCAAGGTCTCGATACCAAGCGTCCTTGGGGAGTGGTCGTCAACACCGATGGGTTCGGTTTCCAACCCATCGGATTTCTGCCGGTCACCGACCTGAAAAAGCTGCTCGACGCCACGTCGCAACTCATCGGCCGGACCGAAGCGAAAGAGAATGGGGTTATCGAGCTCGCGGACAAGAACCCCCGTCTCTACCTGAAGGAAAAGAACGGCTGGGTGTTCATCGGTCAGTCTCCCGAAAACCTGGCCAATTTGCCGGCCGATCCGCTGAAATGGCTCGATGGCCTCAACACGCAGTACGAATTCGGGTTGAAGTTCTACATCCACAACATTCCCGACGCGTTCCGCTCGCTGGCGATCGACTATTTGAAGAACGTTCTCGTCAGCATGCCCGCCGATGAGGACGAAGACGAGGCCACGGCCGAAAAACGCAAAGACCTGACCGCGAAGCAGGTCAAGTCGCTATCCGATTCGATCAACGCGCTCGACCAGATCACTCTCGGCTGGGCGCTCGATCAAAAAGGCAACGTCAGTTATCTCGACATGACGGCGACTGCGCTGGCCAATTCGGCCTTGGCCAAGAAGCTCGACGCGCTCAAGGACACCACGTCCAACTACAGCGGTTTCTTGCTCGACAAGGCAGCAGTGAAGCTGCGCAGTTCGCAAATACTTCCCAGCGACGAGATCGAACAGACCGATCAGACGATCGAAGCCATCGAGGCCAAGATCTCCAAGGGAATCGATACCTCGCCCGATCTGACCGATGACGATTCGCGGGCGGCGGCGAAGAAAATCGTTTCCGAGGCGGCCGACGCCATCAAGGCGACGATCAAGACCGGCAAGGTTGACTTCGCTGGCTCGTGGCTGCTGGGCGACCGGCGGTTCACGCTCATCGCGGGGGCCTATATCGCCGAACCGGCCGATCTCGAAAAGGCTCTCAAGGATCTGATCGAGGTCGCCCAAAAGGATCCGAACTTTCCCGGCGTGAAGTTCAACGTCGTCAATGTCGGCGATATCCGTTTCCACACCTGGACCAGCCCCGTTCCGGCCGACGATCGGGCGAATCGGGTGTTGGGCAAGGAGTTGAAAATCGCCGTCGGCTTCGGATCCAAGAGCGTCTACTTCGGCGTGGGAACCGAAGATCCCTTGAACCTGATCAAGAAGGCGATCGAGACTTCGAAATCGGGCTCCACGACCAAGGTCGCGCCCGGCGTGGTCGACATTGCCCTGCAGCCGATTCTCGATTTTGCCAGTGTGCTCAAACCCGACGATCAGGACTTGGCGACGGTGCTGGCCGAAGTGGCCAAGACCCCGGGCAAGGATCACATCCACATCGAGACCAAAGCGCTGGCCAACGGCGTTACTTACCGCATCGAGCTGCAAGAGGGCGTCCTCAAGGCGGCCGGGTTAACGGTCAAATTGCAAATGGACCATAATTCCGGCCAGTAGCGGCGCGGGGCGACTGGGCGGTGGAGCGAGGGACACGGATGACGAAGCTTTCATTGGCCGAGCAGGGAATCACCAAGGCCTCCGTCCAGCACAATCTGTCGGTGGCCCGGCTCTACGAGGAAGCGATCCGTTACGATCCTGGGGCCAGCATCGCCCATAACGGCGCGCTGGTCGCCTATTCGGGCGAAAAGACCGGCCGCTCGCCGAAAGACAAGCGGATCGTCCAAAATTCTCCTTCGGCCGAAAACATCTGGTGGGGATCGGTCAACATCCCACTGGAAGAGCACAGCTTTCTCATCAACCGGCAGCGGGCCATTGATTATCTCGACACCCGCGAGCGGCTGTATTGCTTCGACGGCTTCGCCGGCTGGGACCCGAAATATCGCTTGAAGGTGCGGTTGATTTGTGCCCGCCCTTATCATGCGCTGTTCATGCACACGATGCTGATCCGGCCCACGCCCGAGGAGCTGGATGATTTTGGTCAGCCCGACTACGTGATCTACAACGCCGGCCAGTTTCCGGCGAATCGACTGACGGTCGGCATGACGTCGAAGACCAGCATCGACCTGGACTTCGAGCGCCGCGAGATGGTCATCTTGGGGACCGAATACGCCGGCGAAATGAAGAAGGGCGTATTCACGGTCATGAACTACCTGATGCCCCGCCAGGGCGTGCTGTCGATGCACTGCTCGGCGACGGCCGATCGGTCGAGCGATCGCAGCTCATTGATGTTCGGCCTGTCGGGCACCGGCAAGACGACGCTCTCGGCCGATCCGCGGCGGCTCTTGGTTGGCGACGACGAACATTGCTGGAGCGATGACGGCGTGTTCAACATCGAGGGGGGCTGCTACGCCAAGGCCATCGATCTGACCCCGGAAGACGAACCCGACATCTTTCAGGCCTTGCGCTTTGGCGCGGTGCTGGAAAACGTGGTGCTCGATGCCGAGGAGCACCGAGTCGACTTTCACGACCTGAGCATCACCGAAAACACGCGCGGGGCGTATCCCATCGATTTCGTCCGCAGCGCCAAGATTCCCTGCCTGGCCGGCCATCCCACGGACGTGATTTTCCTCACCTGCGACGCCTTCGGCATCCTGCCGCCGGTCAGCGCGCTGACGCCGGCCCACGCTATGTATCATTTCATCAGTGGCTACACGGCCAAGGTGGCCGGGACCGAGGTCGGAGTGACCGAACCGCAAACCACGTTTTCTCCCTGCTTCGGCGGTCCGTTCATGGTCTGGCACCCGACGAAATACGCGCAGTTGTTGTCGGAAAAGGTCGCCCGGCACAACGCCCGCGTGTGGTTGGTGAACACCGGCTGGAGCGGCGGCAGTTACGGCGTCGGCCGACGGATCCCGCTGGGGTCGACGCGGGCGATCGTCGACGCGATCCACTCCGGTCGCCTGAGCGCGGCCAAAACAGCGCGCGATCCGGTGTTTGGCATCGATGTGGTCACCGAATGCCCCGGCGTGCCCGCGGAAATTCTCATTCCGCGCAATACCTGGGCCGACAAGAACGCCTACGACGCCAAGGCCCGGCGTTTGGCCCAACTGTTTCGCAAGAATTTCGAAGCCTATTCCGACGCGGCCGAGCCGGAAATCACCGCCGCCGAGCCGGCGATCGTCGCCTGATTTGCCTAGTCGAGCTGGCGAATCACGCCTGCCAAAAACTGGCCCAGCCGCTCCCCCGCCACCAGCGCGTCCTCGGTTCGTTGCCACATTTCGGGCAGGCTCGACGGCCGGCGAACCATGGCGGCCGCGACGGCCCCGAAGCGCCCGGGCCACGTGCGTTGCCGCGACAGATTGTCGACCTCGGCCGTCAGCGACTCACATGGCTCGCGTATGGCGCTGATCGCCAAAAACCGCAGCCGCTGCAGCCGACAAACCTCGGCCACGGCGGCACTCTGCCGATCGGCCCCCACGGCCTGATAGCGCTGGGCTAGAATCTGCTTGGTCCTACTATCGGTCGGCAAGCGATCGACCGTCAGCAGCCTGCCGACGCGCAGGTGGGGGGAGGCGGTCAGCGCTGCCGCGTCGATCTGAAAATCGACCGCCAGTTCATTGGCCCCGCCCAGCTTCTCGCTACCGTTTTCATGCGACAAACGATCCGCCATGATGATGTCCCCCACGCGCAATCCGGGAACCAGGGCGGTGGCAAACCCCGCCGCCACGATCCATTGCGGCCGGTGGCCGGCGCCCAGAGCCAATGTCCCGCGCCGGGTGGCTGCGGCGCCTTCTCCCGTGACGATCGTCACCACGCGGCGGCCAGCCAGACTTCCCTCGTGAGCCGAAAAGCCGTCCCCTTGCGTCTCGACGACGCCATCCATGCGTGCCAGCAGTCCGGCCGCTTCGGCGCGTGTGCCGCAGACCACGCCAACATGACAAGCGATCGGCTGCGTGGGGACTGGGTGCCCGATCGCGGGGCTTGTCTGCTGACCTTGCTCGCCTGGTGCGTTGCCTGCCGACCGAGCCGCCGCGCCGCGCAGTTGCTCGCCAACGCCCTGTTGCAACTTGCCGATCAACCAATTGCGGACGAAAGATTGCCACATGGACCGCGTGCGACCTCGATTGCGGGGTATTTGCGATTCTTTCAGGATAGTCGCAGTCGGTCGGCAAACCCAGCCGTGTGCCGGCGGTCAACGCGGCTGTCGCCACCGCACGAATCGCGGCATAATCGACGCATGGTTTTTTCCTGGATCAGGCGCTGGCGCAGAGGGCGAATCGCCGAGTCGAGCTTTCCTGCCGCTTGGCTCGAGTATCTCGATCGCAACGTTGCCCATTACCCGTTGCTCCCGCCGGCCGAGCAAGCCAAGTTACGCCGCGACACGCAAATCTTCGTGGCCGAAAAGAATTGGGAGGGTTGCGGCGGATTGACCGTGACCGATGAGATGCGGGTGACGATCGCCGCGCAGGCCTGCTTGTTGTTGCTCGGACTAAACACGGGCGTTTTCGACAGGGTGCTGTCGATCCTGATCTATCCCCGCGAGTATGTTGTCCCCGCGGCGCGGCGGCTGGGCGGTGGCGAAACCGTGTCCAGCGACGTCCGGCTGGGCGAGGCCTGGTACCGCGGACCGGTCGTTTTGTCTTGGGCGGAAGTCAGCGATGATTGCCGCCATTTTGGCGACGGCCGCAATGTCGTGTGGCACGAGTTCGCCCATCAGCTCGACATGCTGGACGGAGCAAGCGACGGTACGCCCCCTCTCGCCAGCCGCGAACAATATCGCCGCTGGACGGAGGTGATGACCGCCGAACTCGAAAACTTGCGCGCCGCCCGTCGGCGCTGGGAACCGACGTTGATCGATCCCTACGGAACTACGAACGAGGCCGAATTCTTCGCGGTCGTTACCGAATGTTTCTTCAATCAGCCGGTGGAAATGCGCTTGCAGCACCGGCAGTTGTACGACTTGCTCGCTGAGTTCTATCGGCAGGATACGGCCGCGCGGCTGTCCGCTTCGCGTTGAATCGGCGTGCGGGGCCATTCGCGCTTCGCGTCGGATCCGTTGCCGTATCGAAAGCAGCCGGAGATCTCGGCTCGACCGTTGCAATCGGCAGATCCGGCCTCCCGCCAAGAAACGACGGCACCGACCTGGCCGTGCAGACGTGACCTAGAATTGCGGCAGAGGACCTTGCGCCCCTGCGGGGACGCGGTTGCTCGAACACGTGGGCTCGACGCCCAACGTGGCCATGCTGCACGACACTGAATCCCACGAAACGGTCGCACCGACCGCAGTGTCGCGCCAAACAGGGGTTCGCAAAACCAGCGAGGGTTGCGGACCGACGGTTGTTTCCTGAGCAAATAATTCCCGCTAGCGCGGTGCCTCCGGCCCTTCCGGCCGGGCAAAGCTACGCCAGCCGGGCGACACGCTCGTTTTCAGTCTCCAGGGGAGAACGGCTGCATGCGTCGTACGTTGATACTCAGCGCGGTGTGTCTCGGCTTGACTGGACCGTCCCTATCGAACGGGGCGCTTCTCGAACGTGAGGCGGCTGCGCGGTCGGCGGACGACGCCTACTATTTCAGTGCAGCCAAAGCCTATGGCAACCATGCTGCCGACCATGTCCATCTGCTGCGGCAATTTGTCGCCAACCGCCGAGCGCCCGCCGACCGGGCGGCCCAACACCTCGCCGGGGTCCGCAGCAACGGCCAATCGACCCTCTGGGCCTACGCGCAGCTCAGCCAGCCAGCGAAAGACGATCCCGAGCGGGCCGAGCGATTGAGTGAAATTCAGCAGCAATACGCTGACGTTTTCGCCATTTGCGATCGCCTGGAAGCCGCCTTTGCCCAGGGGACGGAGGGCAATCCCGTGGTCGGACGCACGCTCGACGAACTCCAATCATCGCTCAGCCAGGCCCGCGCCAACCAGCAGGAGCTGGCCCTCGCATCGGGAAGCTGGTAACCCGATAGGGGTAGGCGCGGCGCCCGTCTTGGGGGCGAGATGCGGTTTTGCCCGCCTCGCCGAGGAATCTTGCCAAGAGAAGCGAAACCGACCGCTGGCTTGCTGCGTATAATTCTCGCGCGGGGTCGTTGAGTCCGCTCGCTCCGCGCGAAACGGCGGAATATAATAATGCTTGTTATGAAACCGCGAACTCGATTTTCGCTTTGGTTGGCTGCCGGATCCCTTCTCTTCGCTCTCAGTACAGGTCCGGTCCCGGGCGCGCAGGCGCTGGGGGAAGCAGCGCTCCCAGCAGGAGCGCTGATCACCAAAGCAGGATGCTGCCGGCGCGTTGAAGCGCTTGCCTGTCATGACGCGGTCGCTGGAGTGTTGACTTCGCGGTGCCGCGATCACAAGGTTCCGGTCGCGGTTGTCGCTTGGCAACGTGCCGCGATCGTTCCGGCGAGCGCGATGCCGCTTTCGATCGGCGATCATGCCGGCGCAGCAGTCTTGGCGTTGGGCCGCACGGCCGTTCTGCACGTCCATCCGGTCGTCGGCTCGCTGCAATCGCAGCACGTGCGCATTCAGATTTGATGGATGCACCCCGTGCTCGGGCGACGTGCCGGTTCTGCCAGGCGCGGCAAGGACCTCAGGCGGCGCGTCTGACGAGCACTTTTCCTTGGTCCGGCGAGATGTTCATCTTTGCCGCGCGACCGAAAGGAGGGCAGTAGTAGTTTCTCCAGGCAAGGATTGGTGGAAGAGGTTCAATTCCAGGCAATTTGAAGTTGGTATTGGTCAATTTTTTCAGGCGGAGGTGCTTTATGAAGGCGTATGCAAAAATCGGTTTGACAATTGGTGCGCTGGCAATGGCAATGCTGGCGGTAGTACAAACGGCCTCGGCCCAAGCTCCGCGTGCCTCGGATAAAGCGCGTGGGTATTATGGGCCCGCGGCAAGTGTTGGCCCCTCGCAAGCCTTTTGGCTCGCCCCGGGCGTGACCAGCGAAGATATGTTCCGACATCCGATGGGTCCGGGCGTGGCCAGCACGCGAGCTCGCAGCTTCTCGTATGCTCCGGCTCCGGCTGCCCCGCAACCGGCCACTCCGGCTCCCGCCGCCCCGAGGGCGCAAAGCGCGGCGCCGGCCCCTGCACCTGCTCCGGCGGTCGCACCCGCGACCCCGGCTCCGCGGCGCTACTCGTACTCGTATCAGCCGCGGTATTACAGCAACATGACGATGGATCGTGTCTTGGGAAACCATCCCGAGAACCGGAACGCAGCCGCCAAGGCTCAGGGCGAATACTAATCGTACCTGAGTGAGCGGTTTGCCCCCGGGGTTCTGGCCCGACCTTTGTTGGATCGGGTCGCAGCCCACGGGGGCTTTTTTCGTTATGGGCCGCTCGAGCGCGCCGGACGGAGCGCGCTAATCAGGCACCTGCACGACTTCCAGCCCCGCAATCGTCGACATGTTGCCGAACAGCGTCAGGTCGATCTCGGCGGCGAGAAAGCGGACCGCTCCATCGCAGAACACGAAGCTGAACCCGCCTGGATGCAGGCTTCCCCAATTCCGCAGGCAGGGAGCACCTCCGCCCACGCCTCCGTCGGCTTGACACGTTCCGTAGTCGGGCAGAAGCGTCCGGGCCTGCGCCGTGGCCGATGACAGACTGCCCGACGCGTAAGAATACGCCCAGAACGTACGATAGTAGACGTTCGTCGAGCTAGTGCCTCCCATAGTCGTGCTTTCGCCTGCCATGAGAGTGTTGGAAGTGCCGTCGATGATGCTGGCGATTTGCTCGGCTCCCAAATTCGAAACGCCGGTCGTATGAATGGGTCCCCGCCAACTCGGCGAATAGTTGTTGAGAGGATGCGAGCCGTTATCAAGGAACACCGTGCCGTCGCTGCGCCCGCACATCGCCCGATACGACCCGGGCATGTAGGGCAGGCTCAGCGCTCCGGCGGGACCGGCGGCAGGGATCGTCAACTGATTGGTGTACTGATCGGACGGGCAAGCGTACGTCGCCACCGCGCCCTGCTGCACGCCGACGTTCGCCGCCGACTCATTGAAGGTGTGAAAGTCATACGTGTCATACAGCGGTTGCTGATCGACGAACGGCAACAGCAGAATGAGCCAGTTTGGGCCGTCCTCCGATGGGTATCCGATTCCCGGCAACGCGGCGCCGTGGCAAATTCCTTGCGTGAGAATCACGTTT
>DATJTR010000336.1:0-9777 GCA_035503215.1 Pirellulales bacterium | reverse complement strand
AGTTCGAGTTTCGCACTTTTAGGCGGCAAGTGCTGCCGTGTTTTCCAGGACTTGCAGGACTTTTCGACTCCCTGGGCCGCCGAGTCCCCATGACAAAACCTCGGCTCGCAGGCTGACGCGGCGTAAAGTCGCCAGCATGTCGGCGAACGACGGTTGGAGCTTGGTGGTGTACCAGGGGCGGTTTAACGATCGGTAGTCGCAGTGCCCTTCACGTGCGAACCACAACACGATCAGACTGTACAGAAGCATGGCCGTCGGCGCCGTGCGCTCCACCGCTTGCCGCGACCAGCCTTGCGGTTCTTCAAAGCCCAGCGACTGCTTGCTGTCGTGGAAGGCGACTTCAATGCTCCAACGCCAAGCGTACCAACAAAGCACCTCGACCGCTGTCGCTTGCCAGCAAGTCGAGTAAAAAGCTTGCTGTCCACGACCGCCCACCAAGGCTTCGACTGCCACGATTCGCAGTGGACGCTCGGGTGCGGCATAAACGTAGCCGGTGCAGTCGCGCAGACGCACTCGATCCCGACGACCGTAAAGGTCCAACTCCACCCGCGCTGCACGCTCGGTGAGCATCTGCGCCGGGGTCGGCAGTTGCGACCCGCGTTTGCGGGGTCGGCCATTGGTGCCGGCACCACGTTCAGGGCGAGGCCCGAACAGCCGCGCGTTCAGCAACAACCGACTGGTCAGATCGCAATTCGTTGGCAGGTGATTGAGCACGCTCTGCCCACCGTAGGCGCTGTCGGCAATGACGTGAAAACGTCGCGATTTAACGGTATGGCAGAGCAGCGTGAGAATCTCGACTGCCAACTCGGGGCGCGTTCGATATTCCCGACGGTGCCGCGCTGCCGCGCCCTTGTTCAGGTACAGACGAAACAGGATCGGCAAGCAGAACGCCCGCTGGGGCCACAACGGAAAGCGGATGATTACTCCCAACACCACCCAACTGTGACCCCAATGGGTGATTGCCTTGCCGCGGCTCGACAGAAGCGGATCATGGTGCATGCCGACGCCGAACATCTTCAGACCTCGCTTGCGGGCCAGCGTATCGTCGAGGGCCAACGCCACCACATCGTTGCCCAAACATGCCGTCGACATCTGGAACACGACCAAACCCATCCGATCGCGCGACCACCGCGCGCTGGCGAACAAACGGTGAAAGGCCGAGTGATGCTTCAATCCTACGGCACCCGCAGCCTGCAACATGCCGGTGACGGTTCGCCTAGGTGCAAAGGTCCAGCCTGCCAGAATCGTGACGAAATTCTCGAAGCTCGGGGCGGTCATCACGAGAGCCAACGGTTGCAAGAGAACGCAAAACGAGGTAACAAGACTCATACAAGCCTCCTGACGTGCAAGTGGTTTGCTAGACCTACTGGCATCGTGAGCGAGGCTTGCTTTATTGGTCAACCCTGCTAGCAAAAAGTGCGAAACTCGAATTTAGTACGGAACGATTTGCTGGTCAGGGCTCCTTCGCTAGCGGGGGGACGTCGCGGGCAAATGTGGGCCGGAAATAAATTTGGGCTCGGCCCGCGAACCTTTCGCCGCCGAGGTGCGTCTGGATGGACGAACGGGTTAAAAGCCCGATTTACGCTTGACGTTTGGGCGGTCTGGGCAGGATTTGCCTCGCCCCGGGCCGACCGACAGAGTAGGATTGAGGCGTCCTGAGTTTTTGCGTTTCCCGCCGGGCGAAAGTCGCGGGGGAAGCGATCGCGTAGCTTTCTGTTTCTTTCTTCCAACAGCGCGTAGCGCCAGGGGTAATCCCATGCGGAAGTTCAACACCCAAATCACGAAGCAGTTCGCCATTGGTCAAAACCAAGGTTGTATTGCCATCGCGACGGGTCACGAACATCACGCCGGCGCTGCGCAGCATCTGGGTCTGCGGCATGCGGATCGACTGCGCGCCAGTCGCCGTGCTTGCCGCTTGTGGCACGGCTTGCGAGCCAGCCTGGCCGCCAATCTCCGTAATGCGTGGCAAACGTGCACGCAATTTACGGACGCGGCGGCGGCAGCGCTCGCTGCACAGCCGGCGAAACCGTCGTCCTATCGCCTATCGAAATCGGCGATGTACGGGATGTCGGTAGCCGGATTGTTGCCGGTAGCAGTGCGCCGCTTGCCAGTGGCGATTGCCACCGGCATGCCGATGCCCCGCAGTGCCGACTGCTAAGCATCTGGCCGCTCTAGTGAGCAACCAGAGCTAAGCACTGAGAGTCGAGCACCGGGGACCCAAGGCAAAGTCCGACGGCGGAAGCGTTTTCTTCCCCGCGGACCAAACCCCTTGGCGGCCAGACGTTCCCACTGTTTTCGTCCGGGTCGCCTCCAGTTTTCGACCCCGACGCACCAAGGCCCAAAAACCGCCCACGTTGGCTGGGAGAAACGATATGAACGCCGTCGAGCAAGAAACCGAGGAGCAAGTGAGCAGCCTGGTCGTGGCTGCTCAGGCTGGAGACCGGGCCGCCTTCGGCCGGCTGGCCGAGCGCTACGAGCGGGCCGTGTACGCCACGGCCTATCGCCGGCTGGGCAACCACAGCGAAGCCCAGGAAGTCACGCAGGAAGTGTTCGTCAAGGCGATGCAAAAGCTCACGCAATTGCGTCAGCCCGAATGCTTCGGCGGCTGGCTGCGCTCGATGACCAACCGCATGGCGATCAATCGCGCCGTGCGGAAGTCGCCGGGCGTGGCGACCGAGCCGGGGAGCCTGGCGGCCAGTTGCATCGACGTGCAGACTCCGCTGGCCGACGTCTTGGCCCGCGAACAGCGCTCGCAGGTGCGGGCGGGCTTGCGGCGGCTGAAGCGCACCGATCGGGCGACGCTGGTGGCGTTTTACGTCGACGGCCAGTCGCTGGTCGAGATGAGCGATCAGTTCGCCGCTCCGGTCGGCACCATCAAGCGCCGGCTGCACGTCGCCCGCAAGCGGCTGGCGAAGGAGCTGGAAGAACTGGCCGCGGTCTGAACGGCCGCTGAATCTTGGTTACGGTTGGGGACCGGCGTGCGGCTGCCCAAGGCGGGTGGCCGCACGCTTTTTTTTGCTCCCGAACCAAAGCGCGTTCCGCTGCTGTGCGCCGCCGCACGAAACTAACCTTCGGCGTGGCTCGAGAGTCGTGCGGTCTCGATATGGGCGCGGGCGGCGTTGATGAACTCGCCAACTTCGTCGGGCGTGATCAAGATGTTCCTGAAGAACCCTCTCTTGCGCTCGATGCAGACATTTCTTCCGTAGAGCCGATTGCCAAACCGGAGCGCAAAGAGATAGCGCGCCCCCATCGTCTTCGCCCACGGAAGCTCATAAACGTCTTTCATATTTGCGAACGAGAAATGGACAAGCGTCCATTTCCCGAATGCTACGATGGCAATGCAATCGGCATGGATACGGTAGCTGTATGCCCATCGATATGCAAAATGAGCCATGATTAAGTTGCATGTAACGATAAACAACGCACACACGCCGATCACAACAGATTGCGCGACGGAGGCTGTCATAGCGGTGACGCAGCAAATATATGGTTAGATACCAAATCGGTCCGGCAATTCGCACACGCGAGGGGCATCTGAGCGGCTGCAACTAACTTCGGTTCCAGTCTCGTCACGGTCCGCTGCGCACGGCGGCGGCGAACAGGCCGGCGGCCAAGAGCAGCCAGCCGACGATCAGCGACAAGCCGCCCACGGGCACGACGTGGACGAACGGTTTGATCTCGGTCGCCAGCCAGGCATAAATGCCGCCGGAAAAGAGCACGATGCCGACCAATATCGCAATGGCCGCGGCTTGCAGCAGCGGGCTGGCATAGCGCTCCAGGATCAGCCCGACCACGACCAATGCCAGGGCGTGATAGAGATGATAACGGACGCCGGTTTCGTAGGTGACGAGCTGGTCGGCGGCCAGCCGCTCCTTGAGGGCGTGGGCGCCGATCGCTCCCAGGCCGACGCCGACCGCGGCCAGCACTGCTCCGCACACCATCCACATTCGGCCGGTCATCGAACCGCCTCCCAAGCTCCCATCCGGGAAGAGGGGGACAGTCCCATTTTGCTCCGCAGGCTCCGCAAAATTGGGACAGTCCCCAGCGGTTCTCGGCCGGTCATCGCATCTCTCCTGGTTTTTTCGGGGGCGTTCGCACGGGCCCACCTCGACGATCACGAGCCGAACGGCCAATCGATGCCCAAGGCCGCACGCTGAGCGACGCGTAATTGCTCGATGCCACCACGAGCGAGAGCGACCAAGGCATCGAGCTCCTCTTGGCTGAACGTAGCTTCTTCGCCCGAACCTTGCACTTCGACGAACTGGCCGCGACCGGTGAGCACGACATTCATGTCGACGCTGGCAGCCGAATCTTCGACGTAGTCGAGATCCAGCACGGGGCGGCTATCGACGATGCCAACACTGATGGCGGCCACGCTGTCGCGCAAGATGTTGCCGATCGAGCCGGCCAATTCCGGCGTGGCCCGGATCGCATCGACCAGGGCGACCATGGCGCCGGTGATGCTGGCGGTGCGCGTGCCGCCGTCGGCCTCCAGCACGTCGCAGTCGAGCGTGATCGTGCGCTCGCCGAGAGCTTCCAGGTTGCACACGGCCCGCAAGCTGCGGCCGATGAGCCGCTGGATTTCGGTGGTGCGGCCATCGACTTTGCCGACGTCACGGCGTTTGCGCGGGCGTGTGCTCCCGGGGAGCATGCCATATTCGGCGGTGACCCAGCCTTGTCCTTTGCCGACCAACCAGGGTGGGACCGAGAGATCGACGCTGGCGGTGCAGAGGACCGTGGTGCGGCCGGCCTGAATGAGCACGCTGCCGGGGGCCGGCCGGGTGAAACCACGGCGGATTTCCAGCGGCCTGAGCTCGTTGTCGGCGCGTTTGTCGTGGCGAGGCATGGGGTTCTTCGGCCGAAAGAGTTGTTGTCCGGCAATGCGCGTCCCATTGTGGTGTGACGCCGAACAAAGTAGCGCGCAGCGCCAGCGAGGGACACAGCGCTCATTCCCTCGCTGGCGCTTCGGGTTAGTAAGATCGTAGGCGTTCCACCTCGATTCTAGGCCCGGCTAGCGCAGGATCCAGGCCAGAATGCCTTTTTGCACGTGCAGCCGGTTCGAGGCCTGCTGCACGACCACGCTTTGCGGGCCGTCGATCACTTCGTCGGTGACTTCTTCGCCGCGATGGGCCGGCAGGCAGTGCATGAAGACCGCGTCCTTGGGGGCGGCCGCCATGAGCTTGCCGCTGATTTGATAGCCGGCAAAATCCTTCTTCCGCTGGGCCGTTTCTTTCTCCTGGCCCATGCTGGTCCAGACGTCGGTGTAGACGGCCGTGGCCTCGCGCACCGCCTTGTGCGGATCGTCAGTCACTTCCATTTGCAACTCGGGAGTGTCGGCCAGCAACTCGTCGACGAATTTCTGCTCGAAGCGGTAGCCCTTGGGGGTGGCCATGACGAACCGCATGCCGACCTTGCCGCAACCCTCGGCCAACGAGCGGGCCACATTGTTGCCATCGCCCACATAGGCCAGCGTGCGTCCCTTCAGCCGGCCGAACAGTTCCTTCAGCGTATACAAATCGGCCAGGGCCTGGCAGGGATGGGCGTCGTCGGTCAGGCCGTTGATCACCGAGCAACTGCTGTATTGCACCAGGTCGGCGGCGGTTTGATGGCGGAAAGCGCGGACGACGATCACATCGACGTATTGGCTGAGCACGCGGCCAAAGTCGGAAATGCTTTCGCGCGATCCGAAACCGACGTCGTCCCCCAGAAACAAGCTGCTGCCGCCCAGGTGGATCATGCCCGCCTCGAAGCTGACGCGGGTGCGTAGCGACGGCTTTTCGAACAAGAGGGCCATTACGCGGCCGGGCAACAGTGGTTCGCGCAGGCCGGAGGCGTATTTCGTCTTCAGATCTTCGGTGATGGCGAAGATGCGGTCGATTTCGTTCGACTGTAGGTCGGCGAGTGTCAGCAGGTGTCGCATCGTGTTCTCGGTTGACTGCACTCGCGGAGCGAGTGCGAGAAATTCGGGACGCCCGCCACTGGCCCCTCGGTTTTGTTCGTGCAAAGCCCTGTACCCTGTATCGGATTCGATTGGTTAGGCGATCTGCTTGCGGATGGCTTCGGCCAGGATGTCACAGCCTTCGTGCAATTGAGCCTCGGAGAGGTTCATGGCCGGCAACAGGCGCAGCACGGTGTTTTGCGTGCAGTTGATGAGCAGCCCGCGCTGCATGCAGGCTTCGACGACCGGTGCTCCTTCGATCGAGAGTTCCAGGCCAATCATCAGCCCCAGAATCCGCACGTCGCGAACCAGCTCGCACTCTTCGGCCAGGGCCGTGAGCCGGTCGCGGAACAAATCGCTCAGCCGGCGAGTGTGATCGAGCAGGTTTTCTTCTTCGATCATTTCGATCGCGGCGATGCCCGCCCGCGCGGCCAGTGGATTGCCGCCGAACGTGGCGGCGTGCATGCCGGGGCGCAAACTGGGGGCGATTTCGGCCGTGGTTAGCAACGCGCCGCCGGCCACGCCGCCGCAGAGGGCCTTGGCCAGGGTCATCACGTCGGGGGTGACGCCAAAATGCTGATAGGCGAACCATTGGCCGGTGCGGCCGCAGCCGGTTTGCACTTCGTCGAACATGAGCAGAATCTTGTTTTCGTCGGCCAGTTCGCGCAAGCCTTGCAAGAAGCCGTCGGGCGGAATGACCACGCCCCCTTCGCCTTGCACGGGTTCGACCAGGAACGCGGCCGTCTCGTCATCGACCAGGCGACGGGTGGCTTCCAGGTCGCCGTAGGGAGCATAGACGAAGCCGGCCATCAAAGGGCCGAGTCCTTCGTGATACTTGGGCTGGGCGGTGGCGGCGGTGGCGCCGAGCGTGCGGCCGTGAAAACCCCCTTCGAAGGTGATGATCTTGTAGCGCTCTTTGGGCGTGTGCAGCCGGGCCAGCTTGATCGCGGCTTCGTTGGCCTCGGTGCCCGAGTTGCAGAAGAAGGCCTGCCCGCCGAAGCTGCGCTGGCTGAGGGCCTGCGCCCAGCGGCCCTGGGCCTCGGTGTACCAGGTGTTGGGAACATGGATCAGCGTGGCCACCTGTTCCTGCACGGCCTTGACGACCGGCTCGGGACAATGGCCCAGCAGGTTGCAGCCCCAGCCGGGAAAAAAGTCGAGGTAGCGGCGGCCTTCGACGTCCCAGACGTAGGAACCTTCGCCGCGGGCCAGCACGATATTGTAGCGCCGATAGTTCGGCACCACGTTCTTGCGAAACAGGTCGATGATTTCGGCGGAATTGAGGGTCTCGGCCAGCGCCATGGGGCTTGCCTCCGGGGGTGTGCCACGCGGCGTGGGTTTAGGCCGCGGGAGCGTCTCTCATGATTTCGGTGCCGACGCCACGGGTCGTGTAGATTTCCAACAGCAACGAATGCCGGTCGCGACCGTCGATGATGTGGATCTTGCGGACCCCTTTGTCGAGCATTTCCAGGCAGGCTTCGACCTTGGGAATCATGCCCTGTTCGATCTTGCCGGTGCGGATCATCTCGCGGGCCTGGGCGGCACTGAGCGAATTCAAGAGCGATTGAGGATCGTTTTTGTTCAGGCGCACGCCGTTGACGTCGCTGAGGAACACGAGTTTTTCGGCTCCCAGCGCCTGGGCCACGGCCTGGGCGGCGGTGTCGGCGTTGACGTTGAGCTTTTCACCCTTTTCGCTACGGCAGAGCGAGGGAATGACCGGCACGATGCCGGCATAGCAGAGATTGTCGATCGTGGCCCGATCGACTCGGGTGACGTGCCCGACGTGCCCCAGGTCGATTTTTTCGCCGCTTGCTTCTTCGAGCGCCAGCCGCTCGCCCCACAGAACGTTGGTGGTGCGGAAGTTTAGCGGGGCGGCACGGCCGCCGAAGCGTTCGATGGCGTCGGCCAGCCGCTCGTTGGTTTCGTAGCCCAGCACTTGCTCGACGATTTCGAGCGTGGCGTCATCGGTGAAGCGGCGGCCATGAATGAAGCGCGGCACGATGCCCGCGGCATCCATCGCCCGGCTGATCGCCGCTCCGCCGCCGTGGACCACGACGGGCCGCATGCCGACCGTTTCCATGAAGACGATGTCGATCAACAGGTGGCGCAGGGCGGTCTCGTCTTCCAGGACGCTGCCCCCCAGCTTGATGACCGTAACCTTGTCGCGGAACTGGCGAATCCAGCCCAAAGCTTCGATCAGGACGTCGGCTTTTTGAATCGGCGAGAGTTGCAATGCGATCGAGCCACGCTTGGAAAGAAGGAAGAGATTCGCCCCACGCTAAACGAAAAATCGCAGCACGCGGGCGATGGGCCGGGCTGCGGAAGAAACCACGAACGAACAAGGAGGGGGGAACGCTGGCTGCTGCCCACTTCCACCCAGAGCGCGACAACCACCGCCCGATTGGGGATCGGCGGGTGGAAACTGGCATATTCTAAGAACCGCTTGGGACGTGTCAACGGACCGCGAGCGCACCGCAGCGGGGCGCTTGCAGAGGGCTCAGAACGCGCCGGGCCCTGCGAACGTAATGAAAAGGCGCTCCGCCGAGCCGTGGTCGTACCGGTCGTAGCGATGGCTCCGGCCAAGGAGCCAGCCGCCCGGGACAGTTGATTGACACTGGCAAGACGGGGGGTTTAAATGGATTTAAGAGGCGAAGCAGTCGTGGCTTAGGCGTTTCTGGAACCCACTCCGTCTGACTCTCGCGAGCGAGCGCGAATCGTGCGCTCGGCGTGGGGGTAAATGCTCCTTCGATTACCGGCGCGCGATCGGTTTTGCGCGCACCGGGTCGGCGGTGCGGGGGGGTGGGGTGCCAACGACGGCTTGGTTCGTAGCAGCGTCGCGGTGGGGGGACGGGGAAGCGGGCATCCCAGTCTTCCACCCGAATGATCGGTAACAGAGAGACGAAGAGCAGCGATGGCGAAATCTGGCGCTGTGTGGGGAATCGATATCGGCCAATGCGCCCTCAAGGCGCTGCGGGTGCGCACGGGAGACGACCCCGAGCACATCACGGCCGACGCGTTCGATTACATCGAATATTCCCAAATCCTCAGCCAGCCCGACGCCAACCCGGCCGAGTTGATCCGCGAGGCGCTCGAGCAATTCTTGTCGCGGAACACGGTCCGCGGCGACCGAGTGGTGGTGTCGGTCTCGGGGCAAAGCGGCCTGGCCCGCTTCATCAAGCTGCCGCCGATCGAAGCCAAGAAGATCCCGGACATCATCAAGTACGAAGCCCGGCAGCAGATTCCCTTCGCGCTGGACGACGTCGTTTGGGACTATCAGCGGATGCCGGGGGGGAGCGAAGAAGACGGCATTTTGCTGGAGTGCGAGGTCGGCCTGTTCGCGATGAAGCGCGACCAGGTGTTTCGCGCCTTGAAGCCGTTCGAAGAGGCCGAAATCGAAGTCGACATGATCCAGCTCACCCCGCTGGCGATCTACAACTACACGGTGTTCGACCAGATGGTCGATCTGCCGCCGGCCGAGGAGTACGACCCGGACAATCCGCCCGAATCGGTCGTCGTGCTGTCGCTGGGGACCGATACGACCGACCTGGTGATCACCAACGGCTATCGGGTCTGGCAGCGCAGCATTCCGCTGGGAGGCAGCCACTTCACCAAGGCGCTCAGCAAGGAACTGCGGCTGACGTTTGCCAAGGCCGAACACTTGAAGCGCAACGCCATGCAGGCCGAAGACCGGGGGGCCGTCTTCCAGGCCATGCGGCCGGTGTTCAACGACCTATTGACCGAAGTGCAGCGCTCGATCGGCTTCTTCTCCAACATCGGCACCAGCGGCTCGATCGGCCGCGTGGTGGCGCTGGGCAACGCCACGAAACTGCCCGGGCTGCAAA
>DATJTR010000335.1:0-2679 GCA_035503215.1 Pirellulales bacterium | reverse complement strand
GAGACGCCCCCGTGCTGAGCGGCGCCGAGGATATTGTCGAACCGACCGTGGGTTCGGTGGTCGCGGCCGGGCAGGCGCCCAGGCATTCCAACAAAGCCTGCACGCCGAGCAGTGGCTCCCACGGGGTGCGTTTGGGATTGTCGCTGGCGATTACATCGGCCGCGGCGCCCAATATCCGTCGATTCAGTCGCGTGAGCGTTTGTTGCGGGCCCACCTCGACGAACACCGTCGGCGTTTCGGCAGCCAGCCGGGCGATCAACTGGGCGTAGCGGACCGGCGTGGTCAGTTGCCGACCCAGATTACGGCGAATCTCGGCTGGATCGGCAATCAGGCTGTTGTTCACCGTGCTGACGAATTTGACCTGCGGCGAGCCGATCGTCGCCCCACGCAGGGCTTCTTCCAGCTGGCGACTGGCCGTGGACAACAGCGGCGTATGGAAGGCACCAGGAACGGCCAGGATCTTGGCCTGACGTCCTTCGCCCGAGAGAGCCGTGGCCAATTGGGCCAGATCCTTCCGCATGCCGCCGACCACGCATTGATCGGGCGCGTTCAGATTGGCGACATACACGTCGAGGCCGAGGCTGCCGGAAAGCTGTTCGATCACTTCCGGTGTGGCATCGGTGGCCAGCATGCCGGTTTCACCGCCGGCAACCGCGGCTTCAATCCCCGCACAACGGGCCTGGGTCATCCGCACGGCGGTCGCGAAGTCCCATGCTCCGCACGCGTAAAGGGCGACAAACTCGCCGTAGCTATGTCCCAACACCAGATCGGGCCGAACGCCACGGTCGGCCAGCGCGGCCAAAAGCAGCGAGTCGGCCAGCAACATCGAAACCTGCGTCGTCCATACGTCCTGGCCCAGCCGATCGCTTGCCGTCCATGCCAGATCGGCAAACTTCGGATGGCCCAGCGAGCCCATCACTTGGTCGATCTGGCCCAGTGCACGGTCCGCCGCAGGCACGCTCTCGACCAGCGGCCGCAACATCCCGGCATATTGCGAACCTTGGCCCGGAAACACGAAGGCCACTTGCGGCCGCACGCTGGGAAGGGCGCGGTAGAAGATGCCCTGTTGTTCCAGCACGTTCCGCGCGGCCAGATTGTCGAGCTGCGGACGGGCCAATTTCAATTTGTCGGCGAGCGCCGCGGCACTGTCGGCCACGATCGCCAAACGCAATTTGTTGCCTGCAGTAAAGCCACGGGCCGCCGACGTACGCCAGGCGGCCGCCGGATCGGCGAGCGCGGCGTCGATGTCGGCAAGCAGCTCTTGGGCGCCCGCCCCTGTGAATCGGCAGATCTGCCATTCGGAAGACTTACTTGTGGCCGGCATGCTCACGGTCGGCGCGGGATTGCCGGTCGCCGTACCGCGCGACGGTTGGACGGTCTCCGACCGCGCGGCGCGGGCCGGCGCTGCAACCAACGCGGTTGCGCCGGCATACTCGGGCACACGCGTGTGGCTCGGCCCATGATGGCCGTTGCCGTTCACTGCCGCCGTGGCCCGGGCAACCGGAGCCGGACGCGGTGCAGCCGCAGTTTGCTGTGCAGGCAGGGCGAGCGCCGGCTTCGGCTGGGAAGCCACGGCCGCGCCATGTTCGAGAATCAGATGGCAAGCCAGGCCGCGCGACCAGCAAGAAATGCCCACCAGGCGACGGCCCGTGAGTTTCGTGCTGCCCGGAATCGCTCGTGCGGCATGTTGCCAATCCGCGAGTGCCGGCGCGGGCTGGTCCAATCCAACGCTGGGGGCCGTTTCGCCATGTTCGATTTCCAGACTGGCCTTGATTAAGGCCACCATGCCCGAGGCTCCGCCCAAGTGGCCGAATTGGGGAGTACCCGAGGCCAGCACCAGCGGAGTTTTTCGCTGCTCGCCGACGTGGGCCGCGGCCAAGGTCGTCAATTCCGACCGTGACGAGTCGAGTTGCTCGTCGGTTTCGAGCTCGGCGACGCTCACTTCGGCCGGGGCGACGCCCGCCATCGTGCTCGAGCGCTCGACGGCCAGACGCAAGGCTTCGGCGTTCGAAGCATGATGTGCGACGCCAATGCCGCGGAGCACTGCGTGAATTCGGTCGCCGTCGCGCCGTGCATCGGCCAAGCGCTTGAGAATGATCACCCCCACCCCTTCCGCCGGCACGACGCCGTCGTACTGGGCGTCGAGCACGTTGTGAGGTTTGTCGGTGGCCAGCAGGCCGGCATTGGCCATCGCCCGGAAGGCGTTGAGCCCCATCCGCCGCTGACCCGCCGCACAGATCATCATGTCGTTGTCGCCGGAGAGCAGCATGTCGACGCAAATCGACAGGCCGCCCATGGCCGACGTCGAGCCACTATCGATCGCCACGGCACCGCCGGCCAAATCGAGCGTCTTGCTGATCCGCGAAGCGAGCGTGCTGGTGGTGAAGCTGCCCGTTTCGTCGACGAGCGAAGGCCACTTCTTAACCAACGAGTTCTCGAACTGGGTGTTGATTTGTTCGATCTTTTCAGCCGGCACTCCCCGACGAGTCAGAAGTTCGCTGAGCACGTGCTTCATCTCGGGAAGCCGCAGCCCCATTTCCAATTCGTCGCAGAAGTCGCCGCCAAACTCGGTGCCCACCATCACGCCGCAGCGTTCGCGCTCGAGCGGTTTCTTGTCGTAGCCGGCATCGGCCAGGGCCTGTTCGGCGGCTTCCAAGAACATGAATTGCAGCGGATCGG
>DATJTR010000334.1:0-7356 GCA_035503215.1 Pirellulales bacterium | reverse complement strand
CCGCCGCGGCGGCCACGTCGTGCTGCTCGACGCCGCGGACGCGAATCAGTCGCGCGATCGCCCGGGCTTTGGCCGACGGATCGGCGAGCAGCGGAATCGCGGTCTCGAGATGCTGAACCGATTTGGGCACCTGGTCGGCAGCGAGCGGAGCGGTCCACACAGTGCCGGCCAGGCCGGCGCCGCCGGCAAGCATCAGATGAGCTTCGGCCCGGGCCGCGTTTTCCAAATCGCCGCGGGCAAGAATCGACTCTGCCAGTTTCTCCGCTCCCTCGCGGCGGCCGGCGGCGACCAGAAAGCGGACGAGCTCGCCAAGCAGCGGGCCCTGCAGGCGCCCGGCATCGTAATGCTCGACCAGCGGCAAATAGTCGTCGATCCGTCCCTCGCGGAACGGGCCATCGAGGTGTTCGATTGGAAACACGGTGAGCGGCCAGACGGTTTCGACCCGCGCGTCCCCGGAAGCGGCAACGAGCTTGACCGCGTAGTCGCCGTTCCGCAAAAAAACATGCTCGATCGCCGGGCCGGTGGCAGTGATGCCGTCGCCAAAATCCCAGTCGAGCGACCAGCCCTGCCAGTCGGCGGCGTCGCTGCCGGCATCGGCCGTGAAGCGGTAGCGGGTGAACTGGCCGCTGGATTGCTCGGCGGGCCAGACATTGTCGAGCAGCTCCGGGCGGATGGCGACGTTGCGCTTGCCCCCTTCCGCTTCATAGCGGGCCACGGCGGCCGCACGCGGTCGCGGAAACATCGTCTCAGGAATGCCTTCGAAACCGGCGCTGCCGGGCGGACGATAGCCGAGATAGGCGAGCTGATAGAGAAGCACGTCTTCCTGCAAATACTCGACGTAGTGCGGGCCGGCCGTGAGTTTGACCGTCGCGTTGTACTCGCCATGTTTGCCGCGCTGCTCGGTGTGGCGGCCGGGCCAATGGACCAGTTCGCGGCCATCGAGAAAGCTGAAGCTGGCTTCGTTCGAGACGGTGCAAAAGCCATAATCGCCGTCGCGAGGAATCTCGATCCAGCCGCGATACATGCTCAGCGTGTAGTCGCTGTCGCCGAAGGGATTGAACGCATCGGCAATCGCCGCGCGGTAGGCGGCGCCGTCGAGACCGGGCGAGCTGGCGACCAGGGCCAACATCTGCGCGACGCTTTTCGGGTTGTCGGCCTGGCGATCGCGGCGCATGGTGGTCAACACCAGTCCGCGATGCGGAATCCAACCGCCTGCGGTCGGGCCGGGCTGAGGCGGCCCTTTGCCGAGCGGGGCCGGAACGGCGCGCTGCGGATCGATGGGGGCGTCGGGCTTGCCGTAATAGATGAAGAACTCGGACTGGCCGGCCGGCGCGCGAAAGCTGATCCATGAATCGCGCTCGCGGTGGTGATAAGTCACTTCGTAGGGAACCGGATTGCCGGCGCCGTCGAAGATGCGATAGTCGTTCGCCGTGGCCGCGGCGCGGCCGGCGTGCAGCAGGTTGACGGCGGCGACGTCGTGCTGCCCGTCTTTGTCGGTCACGACGACCGCGGCCCGCTGTGCCCAACCGCCGGCGTGCCAGGGCGCGGCCGCTTGAGCCACGAACGGAGTCGACAGGAGCATAGCCACGATTGGCGGCGCCGGCAGCGCGAGCAATCGCCTGATCGAGAGAGCGAATCGGCAGCGCGGCGAGTTCATGCTATTTGCTCGGCGGCTCGTTCGTGCCGGCCGTGGAGAGGGCTTTGTAGTATTCGCCGACCAGATTCTCGTATCCCTCGGGCAGCGGCTGGCCGGCTGCGGCGCCGATTTGCTGCCGCATTTCGGCCGGCAGTTGCGTGGCTTTGCGGAGCGACAGATTCACCGATTCGGAAATCTGCGATTGCTCGGCCTTGAGGTTGCCGATGGCCAGTTTGCGTTTGCGCGCCGCGTCGCGATAGCGATGATCGGTGGTGTCCTTGGTTGCCTCGTTCATCAAGTCGACCGCTTGCTGAATGCGGGGAGAGCTGCGGCCGGTGGCCTGAGTGATTTTGGCCACCTGCTGCGTCTTCTCGCGCATCTGGGATTGCAGTTTTTCGAGCCGCTCCGAGTCGCGGACGAAATCGGGTGGAGTGCCCCCCTGCAAACCCTTTTCGCCGCCGCCGGTCTTCTTGCCGCCGCCGGTCGAGCCGCGCGCGTCGAGCTGCTTTTTCGACTGGATGTTGCCTTCTTCATAGGGATCGTTCGTGGTGCGGGCCGGCGTGGGGCGGCCTTCCAAGGCGCTGTTTTCGTCGCCGACCGACTTGCCGCTGCTTTTGCCGCGACGGCCCGAGCCGCTGCGGCCGCCGATCTCCGAATCGTTGGGAAGCTGGTTACCCGTTTTGCCCAGCGCGGCGTAGGAGCTCATCGGTCCATCGCCGATGTCCCAGCCGGCTTGCACGTTGCCGGCCGACGTGGCCGTGGCGTCGTCGGCCTCCTCATCGAACTCTTCGATGTCTTCGAGCAGGTCGCCGATGACGTCTTGCAAGTTCTCGGGAACCGGGGTGTCGATCGCCTCTTTGCGTCCCTCGGGATGGTCTTCCATGGCCCAGTGGGTCGAATCGCCGCGGTCGCCGTTCCACAGCTCCAAGTCTTCGAGCACCGTGGCGGCGTCGGCCTTGCCGTTGTCGCTGGCGGCGGTGGCCATTTCCATGGTCTCGCCCCGCTTCTTCTTTTCGACCTCTTCGAAAATGGCCCTCATGTTGTCGGTCAGTCCGCTGTGCGTGCCGAGATCGTGCGGCAGCTTGGCCAATTCGTCGATCGTTCCCTTCGACCATTTCTTCCAGCGGTCGAGGCGGTGTTCGGCCTCGGCCAGGGCGGCCGCGTCTTCGGCCTTGGACTCGGCCTGGTCGCGTTTCGGCATGCGCTCGTACTTGTCCTCGTAGTCCTTCAGGTCGGCCAGAAAAGTCGCCAGGTCGGCGGCCAGCTTGTCGAGCTTGGCGTGCACGTCCTTGGCCGCTTGCGGATCTTCCTTCTCCATTTTCTTCAGCTCGCGCTGGGCGGTTTCATCGCGGTCGAGGCGGGCCTGGAGCGCTTCGAGCCGGCGGATGATGTCGTCTTGCGTCGGCAGGCTGGCCTCGGCCAGTCGCTGACCCGCCGGCGGTTCGGCGACGTCGCGGTAGCCTTCCAAAGCCGTGAGCACCTTGGCCATCGGATCGGCGGCCAGTTCGCGCAGCTCGTCGATGATCGAGCGGGCCGGGAACGAGGCTTGCTGCATCACGTCGGCGATGCGGCCCGTTTGCCGCACGATGATCCCCTGCCGCTCGACCAGCCCGCGGGCCGGCACCTGGCTGGCGGTTTCGCCGCGGTTTTGCCGCTGCAGCTTTACCAGTTCGGCAATCGCTTGCGAATAATCGTTGATCTGCTGATTGAGAATCTGCTGCGCTTGCTGCGGACTGACGACCGAAAGATGGAACGCGCGCGATTGCGAGCGGCCGGGGCCAGGTTGCTCGGCGGTGCCAGGATTGCGATCTTCGGCCACGGCCCAGTATTCGAGATGATCGCCCGCCTTGAGCCCCAACTCGGCCAAGCGTTTGCTGACGTTCAGTTCGACGCGCCGCAGCGGCTTTTCGCCGGCCGGCCAATCTTGCAACGTTTGCAGGGTTTGCCCGTCGTTCACGCGCCCCACGATGCGCACGGCGGCGAGGCCATAGCGATCGCTGGCGGTAACGGCCAGTTCGAGCGCCGACTCGGGCGGAAGAACCAGGTCGCGGCCCGGCCGAGTGAGCGTGACCGTCGGCGGCTCGTCGCGCACCAGCGCGATGCGATAATCGATCGGCGTTTCGACGTCGTAATCTTGCGTGTCGACCATCCGCAAGCGATAGGAGCCGGCCTGGCCGACTTCGAGCGAACCTTGCCAATGCCGCGGGGCGGCGGCCGCCGACGCGAACGTGATCGTTTCGCCGCCATCGGTCACCAAGCGCAGCGAGGCGAGATCTTTATTGCTTTCGACCACCAGGTCGACCCGAGTGCCGGGCAAGGCTTCGATGTCGCCATCGAACGCTTCGAGCTGCCGATCTTCGCTGCCAGTGTACGCCGGCGGATGCAACACGGCCGACATGCCAGCGACCTTGGGCCGGGGATCGACCGTGACTGCAAGCGCCGGGCTCGTGGCATCGCCGGCCGAGACCCAAACGCTGAGCGAACTATCGACGCTGCCGAAGGTGTAGGCGAAATTGCCGCCGGCCGAGGGTTTCATTTCCAGTCGCCGCTCGCGCCCGGCAGCATCGCGCCAGGCGATGGTCGCCCGCTCGGGAGGCGCGGCGCCGGTCCGGTCGTGAGCGGTCGCCTCGACCGTGAGGGGCGAACCTTCCAGCAGCCGCACCGGCTCGGCGGGGCTCAGCTCCAAGCGGGTGAACGTGAAGGGCTCGATCGAGGCCCACGGCACGAGCACGCGGCGCACGCTTACCGGCACCGCCGGCCCGGCCAGCCAAGCATAGCCGGCCCACACGACCGCGAGTGCCGCGAGCGCGAGCGCCAACCGGCCGAGCCAACTCGTTCGCACCACGCTGGCCAGATCGACCGTTTCCAGAGCTTCGTGCCCTTCGAGCACGATGGCGTCGATCACGCCGGCAATGCCGGGGGACTTGTCGCGGCCGAGCTGCAATGCGTTGATGATGCGGCCATGCAAGCGCGGCGTGCGCTGCTCGACCAGCGCGGCGAAATAATCGTCGCTGTGGCGGGCCCGCAGTGCCCGGCTGGCACGCCAAAAGACGGCCACGGCTGTGCCATAAACCAACAGCGCGGCCACGGCACGTCCCAGCCGGCCGAACTGCGCCCCCTGATCGGCCAGCGTCGATGCGAGCAAGACCGCACCGGCGGCGATCGCCACGAACAGCAACGCCTGCGCTCCCCAGCGGATGAGCAATCTCCGGCGGACCGAGCCCAACTGATCGACCAGATCGCGATGTGCCGTGCTCATGTCATGCCCAATGCTGCTTGCGCCGCAAAAACCATTCGCCGGCCAACAGGCCCACGAATCCTAACAGCAACAGCGGATGATTCCACAGCCGCTCGGTCCGCACCTGATAGTCGACGTGCTCGGAGGCGGGCAGCGCCTCTTGCCAACGTTCTTGCCCCGACGGATCGTCGACGTCGGCGTACATGCCGCCCGTGCGCTGCGCGATCGCCGCTAGGGCGGCCGAATCGGTCGAGGGATTTTCCAGCTCCAAATCCGAACCGCGGACGTAGAAATCGGTGGTGGTGTTGGCCGCTACCTGTTTTGCTTCGGCCCCGGTCAACGCGGCATCGAGCGTGAAGCGGCCGCCGCGCTGCGGGAAATATTCGGCGGTCCAACTGTCGGGGTCGGCCGTTCCGGGCACGGCCTTGAGCGCGATCGCGGCTCCGTCGGGCGTGCGCAGCGAAAGCTCGAGCGCCGTTGCGCCGGCCGACGGACCGGGCACCAGCGCCGAGGGATTGCGGCGCACGGTGACCGTCACGTGGTCGCCGCGGCGATAGAGGGGTTTGTCGGTAGTGATCGACAAGGGCGCGCCGTGGGCGTGGACGTCGCGGCCGGCGAGCCAGCGCACCCATTGCGACCAGAAGCGGACATACAACGCGTCGCTGCGGCCGGCCAGCCGCGCGAGCCGCGACCAGCGCCAGGTGGTATCGGCGGTGAGCAGACCGACCCGCCCTTTGCCGAAGGGTTGCGTGGCCAGCACGATCTCGCCGTCGGCATTCGGGCCGGGTGCGCTGCCCGCGTCGCCCGCCGGATAGCGCGACAATACGACGGCGCCCGGCCGGGCCGCGCCGACGCCGACGATGCCGGCCAGCGGCGGCAGCGATTGCCACAGCGCCCCGTCTTCGCTGCCGGTGCCGGAGATGCTGAGGGCCGGGTGAGCCAGTCCTTCGGCGGTGAGAGAGAACTGGAACGGCCGATCGATTTGCCGCACGGCAGCGGGGGGCTCGGCAGGCAGCAGATCGGCCAGCGGGGTTTGCCAGAGCCCGGCGGGCGACAAGTTTTCGTAGCCACCGAGAACCATCAGGCCGCCGCCGGAATCGACCCAATCGTGCAGCGCCCGATACGACTCGTTCTCCAGCATGCGGCCTTCGAAATCGCCAAGCAGCACGGCATCGAACTTCTTCAACCGCTCGGCGGTGATCAGTTCGCCACCGAGGAGTGCGGCGGTGGCGCTGGCGCCGGCCGGATTCGCCGAGCGAACGAGCGTGGCCAGGTCGACGTCAGGATCTTGCTGCAAATGATCGCGCAAGAACGTGAATTCGAGCCGCAGGGTGCCTTCCACGAGCAGGACGCGGATCGGCTCGGCCTCGACACGCAAGCGAAACGCTTGGGCGTTGTTGGCCGCGGTGCGCTCGCCCGATGGCGGCTCGACGCGGGCGGAGAGGACGAAATCGCCCACCTGCTCCGGGGTGAAATTCAAAGTGGCCGGCACGTGAGCGCTGCCCGAAGGCAGCTCGACCGTTTGCCGATGGAGCTCCTCGCTGCCGCGCTCGATGACCAGCGGCACCGTGAGTGCCGATCCGCCATCTTTCTTGAGCACGAGTTTTACGGCCACGCTGTTGTGCACGCGAACCCGATCGGGGGCCGAGACCGAAGCCATGGCCAGATCGAACGCATCCGACCGCTCGCCATGCTGGCCAAAGCCGAGCGCGAAGACCGGCAGTGGATAATCGTCGAGCGCGAGCGTGCTGGCCCGCGGTCCGGTGTCTTGCCCGTCGCTCACCAGCACCACGGCTCGCGCGCCTTGACCGCGCAGGCGGGCGGCCACGCTCTCCAGCGCGCCGGACAGGTCGGTCTGTTCGACGTTCGGCTCGGTGGGAATCGCATCGAGCGGGCGGCCATCGATGCCGAAGTAGCGGACATCGAAGTCGGCCTTCAATCGCCGGGCGACTGGCGCGCCGTCGAGCCAATCGCGGGCCCACTGATAACGGGCCTGCGAATGGCCATCGCTGCCGGCCGCCGGGAGCGACATGCTTTCGGAATCGTCGACCACCACGGCCAACACCGGCCGCGTGACAAGGCGGAGCTGATGACTCCACACCGGCTTGAGAATCGCCAAGAGAAGCAACGTCACCCCGGCCACGCGCATGCCGAGCAGCCACCAGGCGAGCGTACGGCCGCTGCGGCGATACATGCCGACATAGGTGCCGACCAACAGCGCAAGCGCCAGCGCAATCACCGGCAACCAGAACCAGGCCGGCTCAAAATGCTCGAAATAGAAACGGGCCAGAAGCATGTCCATCGTTTCGATCGGTTAGCGGTTCAGACTCCGAGATTTGCCGGCGCGTCGGCGATGGGAGGTGCCCCGGCCGCGGTATCGGCGCGAGCGCGGCGCGGCTCGTCTCCCGGTTCCGCGGGCGTGCGCCCCGCAATGGTGCCCGATTTGTCGGCCAGCGCGGCTCGCGACCAGCGATTCGCCAGC
>DATJTR010000333.1:0-2558 GCA_035503215.1 Pirellulales bacterium | reverse complement strand
TCACGACGTGGGTCTGATCGGGGCAGGTGACGGTCAATCCCTTGGGAATCGGCAGGTGGACTTCGTTGGCGAAGCCGACTCGCAGCTGCAACTCGCCCTTTTGGATCGCTGCCAGGTAACCGACCCCCACGATTTCCAGTTTCTTTTCGTATCCCTTGGTCACGCCAACCACCATGTTTTGCACGAGCGCGCGTCCCAAGCCGTGCAGAGCCCGGGCCTGCCGCGTGTCGTTGCGGCGCGTAACGACGATTTGCTTGTTCGCCTCGTCGTACTGCATGCTCAGATCGGAATGGTATTTCCAGGAAAGCTTTCCTTGCGCGCCTTCGATGGAAACCTCGCTGTTGGCCACGGCGACCTTCACGCCGCTGGGCACGACGACGGGCTGTTTGCCGATTCGTGACATCCGAACTGCACCTTTCTCAAAACTCGCCGAACCTGATCGCGTCGCCGGGCGAATCGATCGCCTACCACAATTCGCAGAGAACTTCGCCACCCAGTTTCTTCTGTCGGGCCTCGCGATCGCTGACCACGCCATGGCTCGTGCTGATGATCGAAATACCCAAGCCGTTGAGGATCGGACGCAATTGCGCGGCGCCGGAATAGACCCGACGGCCGGGCTTGCTGACGCGTTTGATGTGCCGAATGACGCGCTCACCGTTCGGGCCATATTTCAATTCCAGCCGCAGCTGGGGCACCGGCTGGCTTTCTTCTTCGCGCCAGTCCCAGATATAGCCTTCGCGCTTGAGCACCTCGGCCAAGCCGCGCTTCACCTTCGAAATCGGCATGGTCACGTGAGGCCGTTCGACGCGCACCGCGTTGCGGATGCGAGTCAACATATCGGCGATCGGATCGGTCATCATGTTTGTTGGGTGTCCAAATTGAAAACGATCGTCTGGCCCCGCTCGCTCGCTCCCGGCACTTGCCGAAAGCCAGGCGGTGGGACCGCTTTTCCGACAGACTTACCAGCTCGCCTTCCTGACTCCCGGAATCAGCCCTTGATCGGCCAGTTTCCGGAAGCAGATGCGGCAAATACCGAACTTTCGATAGACCGCCCGCGGCCGCCCGCACATCTTGCAGCGGCGGTTCAAGCGAGTCGAGAACTTAGGCTTTTGTATCGACTTTGCGATTTTCGATTTACTGGCCATACGACATTTGGTCCGGTCCGGATTCCCTTGATTCGAGCCACACTGATCGATCGCGCCCCGCTTCGTCGAGCGGCGCGTCGGCGCCGGCCATCAGGCCGCGCCGCCTTTACCATCTCCGCTTCCTTCGGTTTTGAACGGCATCCCCAACTGCTTGAGGAGCTCCCGTCCTTCGTCGTCGCTGTGGGTGCTCATCACGATGGTGACGTTCATCCCCTGCGGGCGCAGAAACTTGTCCGGGTTCAATTCCGGAAAAACCAACTGCTCCGACAGACCCAAGCTGTAATTGCCGTTGCCATCGAAAGCGTTGGGATTTAGTCCGCGAAAATCGCGCACTCGCGGCAACGCCAGCGAAATCAACCGATCCAAGAACTCCCACATCCGCGTGCCGCGGAGCGTCACCTTGGCACCGATCGGCAAGTTCTCGCGGAGGCGAAAACCGGCGATCGCCTGGCGACTTTGCGTGATCATCGCCTTCTGACCGGTGATTTGAGCCAGCGCGGCCGTGGCGTCTTCCAAATGCTTTTTCTCGGTGACGGCGCTGCCCACGCCCATGTTCACGACGATCTTCTCCAAGCGGGGAAGCGACAGCCGGTTCTTGCGGCCCAGCTTATTGGCCAATGCCGGCACCACCTCTTTTTCGTACCGCTCCCACAGCCGCGGAGGAGTGGGCTTGCCACCCGGCGGCGGAGCCGACATGCTCTCGGCTTTTGCTGTTCTCTTGGCCATCGGACTTACTTTCTCTTTTCAGCTCGGCGTCGCGCCTTGCGACGCCTGAAATCGACTGGGCTCTCATTTCCGCCGCAGCGGCCAGCTTGCCGGCCGGCACGGCCACACCATTTCACCTGCTTATTCGAGCCACCTGTTTATTTGGCCACTTTCTCTCTGGCGGCGGGGCTGGGGGCGATCACGCCGATCGCCGCGTCGCACTTCTTGCAATAGCGCACCTTGCCACCGTCGTCGCGCCGGCGAGCGCCGGTGCGGGCCGGCTTGCCGCAAGCCGAGCAGACCAACAGTACGTTCGACAACGAAATCGGCATCTCCTTCGACAGCCGACCGCCTTGCGTGTTCCGCGGGCCGCGACGCACGTGCCGATAGACACGGTTCACGCCTTCGACCACCAGCTTCCCCTCGGTGCGTAGCACCTTCAGCACCTTGCCGCGCGTGCCACGGTCTTCGCCGGTAATCACTTCGACCAGGTCATCGACTCGAATGTGCATCACACCACCTCACTGGCGAGACTGACAATCTTCATGAAATTGCGGTCTCGCAATTCGCGGGCAACCGCTCCGAAGATCCGGGTGCCGCGCGGGTTCTTGTCGTTATCGATCAACACCACTGCGTTGCGGTCGAACCGCACGTAGCTGCCGTCGCTGCGCCGCGTCGGCTGGCGACAGCGAACGATCACGCCGCGAA
>DATJTR010000332.1:0-2921 GCA_035503215.1 Pirellulales bacterium | reverse complement strand
TACCCAGCGTAGCGATCTCACGATTCTGCCGGTCGAGAATCGCGGGGCACGAGGACGAGTACGCCGATGAAATCTGACGCAAATCCAGACCGGCGCTGTTTTCTCAAGGTGGCTGGCGCGCTGGTCGGCGCCGCTTCTTCGCCGCTGAACGTATACGCCCAGGCGGAAACAAAACTAGCCTCAGGTGGCAAGGGCATGGCGACTTCGCCCATGATCGTCGTACACGGCGGCTACACCCACCAATTGCCAGAGCGGCCGGAGGATTTGCAAGCCGCGCAGGACATGTTGGCGCTCATTACCGCGCAAGCCGAAGATTACCTGCTTGGTCGCAGCGGCGATGGACGGCAACACGATGCCGCAGACACCGCGCGCTACGCCGTCGAACTGCTCGAAGCCAGCCGGATCTTCAACGCTGGGATTGGGGCGCGTTTTCAGCGCGACGGCGACATTCGCCGCACGGCGGCAATCATGGCCCGCTCGGCCGAGGGCATGCCAGTCTCGGGATCGATCGAAGTGGTGCCGGGAGTGATCAACCCGATCACGATCGCCTATGCCCGATTCCTGGAAGCCCGTCGCCAGGGGTGGGCGGAGCAGACCGCGTTTACCAACGCACACCTCTCGGGAGGCGCGAGCCTGGAGTATTTGCTGGCAAGTGGCGTATCGATTCCTGGCATGAAAACCGGCTATCAAGCGACGGCCAGACGCCGCGACGAACTTCTGGAGTTCGCCAAACACGCCGGCGACCAGGCGGCGATCGATTCGGACCGCCATGCCGCGAGCGGCACGGTGGGCTGCGTGGTCATGGATACCGAGGGGCGCTTCGCCGCCGCCACATCCACCGGCGGCACGGCCAATAACGTGCCGGGACGCGTCGGCGATGCCGGCACGGCGGGCGGCACGTTCGCCAGCCACCAAGGCGCGGCCTCGATGACCGGCGATGGTGAAGGCATTCGCAACCTGGCGATGGCCTGCGGGCTGGTCGGTGCACTCGATTTCACCGACGTCGATGGTGCCGCGCAGTGGATGTTCCGACAGGCACGTGAGAAACATGTCTCGGCCGCCGCGATCTTCATCGGCCGGGGAAAAGGAGATCAGGAAGTCGAAGTACGCTGCACCGATTCGGATGCCGCGCTGACGTTTGCCTATTCGCGGGGAGACGGCAACGTGCAGGTCTTCACCGCCAATCCCGCCCAGTATTTCACGTCCGATGCCGAGTTGCTGGCCGCGAAGCTCGGCAAGGAATACCGAGGTTTTGCCAAAAGCATCGGCAGTGGGCGAGAAACGATTCGCGTGGCCATGACTCCCGACCGGCGCCAGGCGCTCGACCAATCGGTCGAGCGAATCAAGAACCTGCCGGAAAACCTCCCAGTCGCATTTCTTCCGCCGCAGGCGATCAAAGGCGTGGTCTGCGACAAGGGCGCGATCGACATGCGTGCGGAGCTGGCGAAAGTGCGGGAAGCCGCAGGCGGATCGCCGGCAAAGGGACGTTGAGCCCCCTCTTAACGCTCGCCACCGATCGTGGCAATTTCGTTGGCCGGACGGTGTCGCTGGCGAGCATCACCGCTAATTACACGTCCACACGATTACAGCACTTCGTGCGGATTGAATCCGTAGCCGAAATTCGTCTCGTAACGGCCGGTGAGCAGCCTTGCTCGCGATGCGCTGCAAGAAGGTGCCGTAACACGCGGCCAGCAGGCCGATGCAGGCAGCCTGACGTGCCACGAACGCTGTCATGGAGCACCATTTTCCCACCCGTCAAAAACGTCTTTCAGGTGCTGCACCCGCTCCGGATACATTGCAGCCAAATCGTGCAATTCCGTGCGATCGGTGGACAGGTCGTAAAGCTGCCAAGGTCCACCTTTTCCAGCCACGAGCTTCCAGTCCCCCTCGCGGACTGCACGGCAACCCGAGGTGGCCCAGCAAAGTGATGGGTGCCCGTGCCGCGGTTGGCCCCGAAAGACGGGCGTCAGGCTGATGCCTGCCAAGGGAGCGACATTACGGCCGCGAAATTCCGCCGGATAGGTGACGCCCGCGACATCCAAACAGGTGGGCATGATATCGGCGATATGGCCCAGCTCATCGGTGGTGGCACCCGATTGTCGAATCACGGCCGGCCAGCGTACCAGGCACGGCGTCGCAATTCCTCCCTCGAAATTGGAGTGTTTGTGACCGCGGAAGGGCGTATTCGAAAGATTCGACCATGCGGGCCCCGCAGTCATAAATGTGTCAGGACTTCCCGGAGCATTCTGCCGAATATTACCGAACGCAGTCGGCACGTCGTCGGCGCGCCACGTCAGGCCGGGTTTGTCGAGCGAGACATCGACGGACTCATCCGAAGCGCCGTTGTCCGACAGAAAAAGGACCAAGGTGTTTTCGTCGACGCCGGCCTTTTCGAGAGCCGCCAGAATTCGTCCCACCCCTTGGTCGAGCGAATCGATCTGCGCGGCGAAGGCGGCCATCCGATCGGCTTCCCACTTCTGGTCTCTCGCTTGCGGCCAGGGCGCCGCACGATCGTCACGCGGAGAAAGCGAGGCCGCCTTCGAAATCAGTCCCGCGGCAACGAGCCGGTCGTACCGCTGCTGGCGGGAGGCGTCCCACCCCATATCGCGATAGCGCTGCCGGTATTTTTCCATGTCGGTTGATTTGGCGTGGAGCGGCCAATGGGGGGCATACTCGGCAACATACAGGAAAAAAGGCTGCGTCTTGGCCGCTGCTTTGGCGATAAAGTCCGTGGCGAAGTCTGCAACCAGATCGGTCTTGTAGCAATCCTTGGGCAAGGTGACAGGCTTCCCGTCGCGAAAGAATTGAGTGTTGCGCACGTCGTGAAAATAACTCGCCGGCCCAGCGTGCCCCGTGCTACCCCAGAAATGGTCGACATAGCGAGCAACGTTGGCCGGCTCGTGCCAGTTGTCGGCGGTCGT
>DATJTR010000331.1:0-4891 GCA_035503215.1 Pirellulales bacterium | reverse complement strand
GCGCCGTCGCGGACGCGCGTCACCCGCTCGCGCAGCAGGCGCTCGATCTCGGTTCGGTCCGCGGTGTTGGCTCGACTGATGAAGGGGAAGTCGGCCAGGTTGCGCGCCAAGCGGATGCGGCTGGAAATGACGATGTCCGACTCCGGACCGGAGCCGCGCAGCCATTCGCCGCTCTTGCGTGCTAGATCGTTAAGGTCCAACACTCCGTCCCACTTCTTTCGTCGTTATTCAGGGCCCGGCCTTCTCTCGGCCCGGGCGTCGTTGTCATGGGAGCCGTCGCGCGTTGCAATCTTGCGGCTCCGCCCAGGCACGCATCACTCGACTTGCCAGCGCGTCGATTCCTCGATCTTGCGGATTTCGTCGCGCAGTTGCGACGCCCGCTCGTACTTCTCTTCCGTCACCGATTCCTTCATCTCTCGCCGCAGCCGGATCAATTGCGTTCGCTGTTCGGTTCCCTCGGGATAGCGGCTGGGGCGTTTGCCGACATGGTGCGTGTCGCCGTGTATGTTGGCGATCAGCGGCTCCAATTCTTGATGGAAACACACGTAGTCGTGCGGGCAGCCCAAGCGGCCGTGATTGCGAAACTCGTAGAACGTGATGCCGCACACCGGGCAGGCCCGCTGGTCGAGCCGGGCCAGCTCTTCGGCCGTTTGGCCGACCGCCAACTGGTGGGCCAGCACCCCGGCCAGGCTCGGCGCCGCCGCCGGCTCATCGTCTTGCTGCGTCAGGTACTGCCGGGCGTGCTCTTCGCACAGGTGCAGTTCTTGGGGCTTGCCGCCGGTCAGTTCGGTGATGTGAAAGGTGGCCGATTTGTCACACTGTTGGCATTTCATGCGCGTTGCATTTCATATCATCGCTCGGCCGAAGCGGGGCGAGCGACTCGCCCAGACCGAGACGCCACTGTCCAAAAACGCGTCTGCCGAGACGCTCCCGTCGAAACGCTTCTTGCGAAGCAACTACGGCAATTATATGCAGAAGGTGGGACCGGCCAGTGGGATTCTAACAGCGGCCTACCCCCTGTCAAGCGCGCCTGCAGCCCCCCGCGGCGAGGCCGCCTCGGTCCCTTTTCGCGTACTGCGCGCGGCGCGGTTGCGGCCCGCCTATCAGTCGTCGCCGCCACGTGTTAAGCTAAATCGATTCCCGCCGCCGAGGGTCTCCGCGGCCGCGCGATTTCGCCGCGGCGAACCCGCACCGTGAGGCGCTGGTCTAGGGTGTGGCGCGCCATGGGCACGCGGCGGCGCTCCCTGGTCGGCGAGCGGCAAACGGCAATCCAGGCTGCCCGACAACGATTCATGCGGCACTATCCCGACTTCGAAACGTTCAGCAAGTTGGCAGCCACTGCTCGCTGGGTGCCCGTCTATCGCCGCCTGTTGTCCGACTCGCTCACTCCCGTCTCGGCATTCCACAAAATCGATTCCGGCTCGTCGGCCTGCCTGTTCGAGAGCGTGGTCGGCGGAGAGAAGGTCGGCCGTTACAGCTTTCTGGCCGCCGATCCGTTCCTGGAGTTCGAGGCTCAAGGCAATCGGGTCGTAATCACCGACGGCTCGCGCCGCCAGGAAATCGACTGTGCCAATCCCCTGGAAGTGCTCCGCCAAAGGGTCGAAGAGATCCGCCCCGCCGTGCTGCCGGAATTGCCCCCCTTCACCAGCGGGGCGGTCGGCTACGCCGGCTACGACGTGATCCGCTATAGCGAGCATTTGCCGCACCCCCCCAAAGACGACCGCGGCCTGCCCGACCTGGCCTTTGCCTTTTACGACCACATGGTCGTTTTCGACCACGTGAACAAGACCACGGTCGTGGTGGCGATGGCCCGGCTCGACGCCTGCGGCGGCGAAGCGGCGGCCGCCTATGCCGACGCCCAGGCCCGCATCGACGCGATCGTCGCCCGGCTCGAAGCGCCGGGCGTCGAGCTGCCGCCGGCCGACATCGATTCGCCCGCCAAGCCGACGCAGACGTATCGCTCGAACTTCCAGCGCACCGAGTTCGAGCAGGCCGTCCGCAAGTGTGTCGAATACATTCGGGCCGGCGACATCTTCCAAGTGGTGATCAGCCAGCGGCTGGAACTGGAGATCGAATCCCACCCGTTCGAGATCTATCGTACGCTGCGGGTCGTGAATCCCAGCCCGTTCATGTTCTATCTCCGCACCCCGCGGGTCACGCTCGTCGGCAGTTCGCCTGAGATCATGGTCCGCGTGGTGGGGGGCCGCGTCACGGTTCGCCCGCTGGCCGGCACGCGGCCTCGCGGTGCCGACGAGGAAGAAGATCGCCGGCTGGCCGAAGAACTGTTGGCCGATCCCAAGGAACGGGCCGAACACGTAATGCTCGTCGATCTGGGGCGCAACGACGTCGGCCGGGTGGCCCGCTATCGCTCGGTCGAAGTCAGCGACGTGATGACGATCGAGCGCTACAGCCACGTCATGCACATCACCTCGAACGTCAGCGGACAATTGGCCGACGGACGCGACGCCTTCGATGCCCTGCGGGCTTGTCTGCCCGCCGGCACCGTCTCGGGGGCGCCCAAGGTGCGGGCCATGGAGATCATCGACGAGATCGAGCCCCACCGTCGCGGTCCCTATGCCGGCGCCGTCGGCTATCTCGACTTCGGCGGCAACATGGACACCTGCATTGCCCTGCGCACGCTCGTCGTGCAAGGCCGGCGGGCGTATATCCAAGCCGGTGCCGGCATCGTGGCCGACAGTGACCCGGCCAGCGAATATCAAGAGACGCTCAACAAAGCCCGCGGCCTGCTCACCGCCATCGAAGTGACCGAGCGACGGACGCGGGAAGGACGCGCCGCCGTGGCGCCGCCGGCAGCCAAACCGCCAGCCGCCGGCCGATCGCCGGCCAGTTCTCAGCCGGCCAGTTCGCCGGCCCCCAGCCCGGCCGGCGGTGCAACGCGCCGCCTGGCAGGCATTTCCTGGCTAGCCGTTGGATTGGGCATGAGTCTAATGGTGGCGCTCATGCTCGTCGTCACCATGTTCAGCTACTTCCGCCACATGAACAACCACTTCCATGCACCGATCAGGCTGGACGTCGTTGCCCACGAGCGCTAGCCGCGCCGACTTTCGCCCGCTTCTCGTGACCGTGCCCCACGCCGCAAGCTGAAACCAGTTCCATAGGGTCCGCATGCACATCGACCAGATTCGCGTCCTCTACCTGGCGATGCCCCGCCGCACGGTCGAAACCTTTGGCACGCGGCGGCTCACGACCAGCGAGACGGTGCTGGTCGGCATGTCGAGCGGCGGAGTGACCGGCTGGGGCGAGGCCTGCCCCGGCACGGTCCCCGGCGGCAGTTCGGAATGGGCGCACGGCGCGTTCTTGTGCCTCAAGGAATGGCTCGCCCCGGAACTGCTCGGCACCGACCTGCCCAGCGGCCAGGCCTTGCAGGATCGCCTGGCCCACGTCGCGGGCAACGCGGCCGGCAAGGCGGCGCTCGACGTCGCCTGGTGGAATCTGAAGGCCGAAACCGAAGGCCGACCGCTGGCCCAACTTCTCGGCTCTTCACTGAGCGACGTGCCGCTAGAATCCGTCTTCGGCGTTTTTCCTTCGATCGACGAACTTCTTGTGCAAGTCAACGCCGCGCTGGCCGAGGGCCGCCAGGCGATCGGACTAAAACTGCGTGCCGGCTGGGCGCTGGAAGTGATCCGCGCACTCCGCCAAACGACCAATAACATCCCGCTCTGGGTCGACGCCGACGGGCTGTGTACGCTCGACCAGCGCGACCTGTTTTATCGTCTCGACGATTTCGATCTCGAGCGCGTCGAGCAGCCGCTGGCGCCCGACGATCTTGTCGGCCACGCCATGCTCCAGCAGTCGAGCCGCACGCCGATCGCGCTCGATCAGTCGATCACGAGCGCCGGCCGGCTGGAGCAAGCAATCGATCTGGAAAGCTGCCGACAGGTGCGACTCAACCCGCAGCGGCTGGGCGGCATCACGCCCCTCTTGTCGCTGGCCGCGGCGTGCCGCCAGGCGCAGTCCGCGCTCACGTGCCTGCTCGGCCTGAATGAGCAAACGGCGATCGGCTTGCATGCCTGTTTGTCGTTGGCCGCGGCGGGCATCTGCACTGGGCCGGTCGATTTTGCCCCGCTCGATCCCGCCTGGGGGGATCTGGCCGGCCATTTCTCGCCCACGCGCAATGCGGCGGGGCAAGCAGTAATCGCTGCCGCCGAAATCGCGGTCCCTTCGCCCGCTCCCTCACGCGTGTCGCTGGAAAAGTTTTCGATGGCCCAGGCCATGTTGGCCTAAAGACGCTGCTTCCGACGAGCGACATGGACCACGCGGCCGCGGGGCGTCGCCCTAGCTCGTGCATCCGGCGAACGCTATCCTTCTTAAGACCGCGGCCCCCCCGCGGCCGCAAAAAAGTCGCCGGCGCACGGATAGCATGCAACCGAAGTTCCTCTATTTCGACCTGGGCAACGTCCTGGTCTATTTCGACCACTGGATCGCCTGCCGGCAAATGGCCGAAGTCGCCGGTCTCACGCCCGAGCGGGTTTGGCAGGTTGCCTTTGCCAGTGATCTGTTGCACCGTTACGAAACTGGCCAGGTTGACGACCGCGGTTTTTACGAGGCCTTTTGCCAGGCTACCGGCACGCGCGCGGACTACGATCGAATGCTAGTCGCCGGCAGCGACATCTTCCGGCTGAACCATTCGCTGTTGCCCGTCGTTGCCCAGCTCGATGGGGCCGGCTACCCGCTGGGGGTGCTGTCGAACACGTCGCCGGCCCACTGGGCGTGGGTCACCGCGGGCCGCTTCGCCATCGTCAACTCGGCCTTTTGCCGCTATGCGCTGAGCTATGAGATCGGTGCTTGCAAGCCCGAGCCCAAAATCTACGCTGCCGCCGCCGAGTTGGCCGGCTATCGGCCCGAGCAGATTTTCTTCGTCGACGACATG
>DATJTR010000330.1:0-9564 GCA_035503215.1 Pirellulales bacterium | reverse complement strand
GTGGGGCGGGAAACTCTTGGTTTTCCGCGGACAGCCGCTGCCCTAGCGCCTGTCTACCCTAATTATAACTCACGCACCGCTTGCGTAACTCTTTACGCTAGACAGGCAGTGCCGGTTCAGGTTCGCTCCGTTTCTTGCTGGAAGCAAACCTTGTGCCGAGATTTATCGGCAGTTCTCTCACACCCCGCTAGACGCCAAAAAACCTCAAAAACAGGTCTTTCGCCGGTCACGGACCGGCCGCATTTTCGTCGCTGACTGGCTTCTCGTTGCTCATTTTAGCGGCTCTCGCTGCAACGCATTGCTGGATTTCTTCGCGATCCAAAAGCCGGTCGTGGTTCGCATCGGTACACGAAAAAAGCTCCTGATCCGCCGCCGAAAACTCGGCGAAGCTGACTTTCCCGTCATGATTCGAATCGAGCCCAATCAGCCGGCCAATCCGCCGCGCGCCCCGGGATTCTCCCGCCGATGGCTCAACGGCCGCAGAGGCTGATTCTGGGCCTCCGCACCCCGCGTGTTTCCGGTGGGCGTTCAATACCCGGACCAATTCCTCTTGGCTCAACGCGCCATCCCCGTCCCGATTGCCGAATCGCACGCCGCGATCGAATATCGCCTTCCGCACTGCGGGAATCTCAGCACGGTTCATGAAGCACCTCGATCTCAGGTTCGGCCCTGCGCTTGGCGAGTCGCCTGCATCGTGCGACAGCAGCCGAGCGATTCGATCGGTCAGTTGCATGTAGTCTGTCAACCGGGCCGCAGGGGACGCTCCGAACGGTTTCACCCTATAGAAAGAACCCCGTAGCCGGGAAGGAGTTCCGCGAGTTTCTCGCCGGCCGCTATCACGCCGCGTCGGTCTGTGGCCAGATCTGCTAGCAAGAACCCCTGGTTGGCCCACCCCCGCCGATCGCGGTTTCCGGCTCGAATTCCCGGCGAAGGCCGCCCGAATGGGTCCTGGCCCAGGGGCGTAGTTGCCAGCGGATCAATGGCTTACGGCGATGTTGCCTCGCCACGGGGCAATTCCTATAATCCTGCCGCCACGGACCGGCCGGATCGGATGGGAAATGTGGCGATTGCGCAACCGGCGCTGCCGAAACGCAACCGCTCCCGCCTGCCCGACCGGCCAGATTTCGTCCGTTCGTCAAAGCCGTCACCAGTACGCGAGAGAGGCGTGCTAACGGGTGGGGCGGGCGGAGTTTTGCTGAATCCTTGGCGTCGATGGGTCGATGAAATAGGTGCATCGAAAGAGCGCCTGCGAAGTCGACTCTGACACGGAATGCGGCGCCGGTAAACAAGTAGAGTGAAGGGTGCCCCTCGACGCGGCGAACCAATCGCCTCTCGACGGGTCACTCGAACCAACGGAGAGAATTGACGGCGGCGTGTGCTGGTTCCATGAGGTTTGTCCGACCCCTCTCAGCTCTTTGCAGCCCTTTCGGGCCGGGTCGAGCGAACAAGCGAACCAGAGCCGCGGTGGTTTCTCCTCCGTCCAGATCCGGCACTATTTTCCACCGTACAGAGTAACCTAGGCGATCGTTGCGTTCTGCCACGGCTACGTTCGTAGCCCGGAGAGTCCTGTTCCATCCGTCGATCCTGCCGGCAACGGGCCGTCACGATGCGAAACGGGATGCGAATCGGCCGCTGACGCACCGCTCGCGCTTCGGAGGCCTATCTCATGCAAATCTACGGAACGTCTCAGCTCCACGGCGCCCAATCCATCAACACTCCTCATTCGCAACGCGCCAGCGAGACGCGCTCGACCGCGGCTCCCAATCAAACCGACGAAGTCGATCTGTCCCCCGCCGCCCAACTGGTGGGGCAGGTGAACGACATTCCCGACATTCGCCAGGATCGCGTGGCGGCCCTCAAAGCGGCGATCGCCAACGGCACCTACGAAACGGCGGACAAACTGAACACCGCCGTCGACCGACTGTTTGACGAAATCGGTTAATCGGTCGCGCGCGTCGCCGACGATTCGGCGTCCTGGCTCGCGCCACGCGGTCAACAGCCGCGTCGGGCCGGCGATCGAACTTCCATCCAATCGTGCACGGGCACGTCGCAGACACGGCGTGCCCGGTTTTTTTTCCCGTTCGCCCGCGCTCCGCGGTTCCAGCCGAGATTTCCCCGCGCTTTGCCGGTCTTCGGCCGTCCCAGCACGCCGTCGCAACCGGTCACTTTCAGCCCCGGCACCAGCACGGTAGAATGCAATAATCATTATTGCTTTGGATTTTTCATCGTCCGTCTCAGGCTTCCGTGGAGCAGGGGAGGGGGTGAAAGAGCGGCCGGCCGAGTGCATGCCGGCAGGCTGGGTGAACGGAACATGGCAAACGATTTCTCCCTGGGAACGGTCGAGGTCGCGCTGACCCCCTTGGCTCGTTTCGAGGAATACCTGCAAAGCCGGGGCAAGCGGATCACGCAGCAGCGGCGGGTGCTGGTCGAGGAGGTTTTCAAGCGCCACGACCATTTCGACGCCGAAGACCTGATTCGGTATCTCGGGCAGGTCGTCGGCTCGCGGCGCGTCAGCCGTCCCACGGTTTATCGCACCTTGGCCGAGCTGGTCGATGCGGGCTTGTTGCGCGATATGGTGCTGGGAGGCCGCAGCGTCTACGAACACGATTATGGCTATCCGCAGCACGATCATCTGTACTGCCAAAAGTGCCACAAGCTGATCGAGTTCCACAGCGACGAGGTCGCCGCGATTCGCGACGCGGTGGCGCGCGAGCATCAATTCCGCGTGACCGGCCATCGGCTGATCATCAGCGGCGAATGCGCCGAATGCCGGAGCCGCCGGCGGCCGGCGCGCAAGCTCGACCTGGTCTGAGCGAACTCAACGGGCCACCTTTGGCTCTTTGCCAGGGCAGGGGAGCGGGGCCTCCCGCGTTGAAGGTCAGGGCTGACCGCACCTATACTAAACCGTCCTGCCGCGGGCCCTCGGGTAGCATCGCAGGGCGAAGTGACCGTCGAACGACCTGTCGCCATGTCCCCAGAATACTTCGAACGAGGAGAATCGCGCGTGTTTGAGACAATCGCCGTGGTCGGAGCGACGGGGGCCGTCGGAGGCATCATTCGCGAGCTGCTCGAAGCGCGCAAGTTTCCCTACCGCCGGATCAAGTTTCTGGCCTCGGGACGTTCGGCCGGCAGTAAGCTCGCGTTCGCCGGCCGAGAGCACGTCGTGGAAGAGCTGACACCCGACGCCTTTGCCGGAGTCGAGCTGGCCATCGGCAGCACGCCGGACGAAGTGGCGCGCGATTTTGTTCCCTGGGCGGTCGAGCGCGGATGCACGGTCGTCGATGAGAGCGGCTTCTGGCGCATGGATCCGAAGGTGCCGCTCGTCGTTCCTGAAGTGAACCCCGAGGCGCTCGACGAGCATCAGGGGGTGATTGCCAGTCCGAACTGTTCGACGACGCAAATGGTCGTGGCGCTGAAGCCGCTGCACGATGCGGCCCGCGTCCGCCGCGTGGTGGTCAGCACCTATCAGGCGACCAGCGGGGCCGGCCTGGCCGGTTCGCGCGAATTGGTCGACAGCACGCGGGCACGGCTCGACGGCCAGTCGCACGCTCCGCAAACCTTCAGCCACCCGATCGCCTTCAACGTGATTCCGCAGATCGGCTCGCAGAAGCACCAGGGCTATACGTCGGAAGAAATGAAAATGGTCTACGAGACCCGCAAGATCATGGGGGACGAATCGATCCAGGTCTGCCCAACCTGCGTGCGCGTGCCGGTGGCGAACTGTCATAGCGAAAGCATTCTCGTCGAGACCGAGCGCAAGCTGACCGCTGACGAGGCGCGGCGGTTATTCGCGGCCACGCCGGGCATCATCGTCGAAGACGACCTGGCGGCCCGGCACTATCCCACGCCCAAAAGTTGCGACGGCCGCGATGAGGTGTTCATCGGCCGCATCCGCGAAGATCTGTCGAGCGAGCGGGGCCTGGCCTTCTGGTGCGTGAGCGACAACGTCCGCAAGGGAGCGGCCACGAACGCCGTGCAGATCGCCGAATTGCTGCTGACGCGTCGCGCCGGCAAACCGCAAGCCGTGTCGGCCCGCTGAGTCTGCCGCGGCACGCGGTCAGGATGGCCGCCGCGGCGGCTGCCGTTCTCTTTCGTTGCTTCGAGCCATCGCTCCATGCGAACGATCAAGCTGACGCTGGCATACGACGGCACCGCTTACGCCGGTTGGCAAGCACAGCCCGACCGCCGTACCCTGCAGCAAACGCTCGAGGACGTGATCGAGCGGATTACTGGCGAGCGCCTGCGCGTCGCTGCCAGTGGCCGGACCGACGCCGGAGTTCATGCGCTGGGGCAAGTCGTCAGCTTCGACACCGAGTCGCAGCTGTCGGCCGACGTGTTGTTGCGGGCCTTGAATGCCGAATTGCCCCGCGACATGGCAGTGGCTGCCGTGTGCGATGCAGCGGCTGGGTTTCATGCTCGCCGCGACGCCCGCTCGAAACGCTACCGCTACGTGGTGCGCGACGGGCGGCAGCCCAACGTTTTCGAGCGAAACTACGCCTGGCAGATTTATGAGCGATTGGACGACGAGCGGATGGCCCGAGCGGCACGAGCACTGGTGGGCACGCACGACTTCACCAGTTTCGAAACGCAAGGTTCGCCGCGGGCCACGAGCGTGCGCACCGTTTACGCGCTGGAAGTCGCGCGCGATCCGGCCGATCGCGATCGGTTGATCGTCGAAGTCGAAGCCAATGGCTTCTTGTACAACATGGTGCGAGCGATCGTCGGCACGCTGGTCGAAGTCGGCCGCGGCGCGCACGATGAGGACTGGCCGGCCAAGGTTCTGGCGGCTGCCTATCGTTCGGCGGCCGGCCGCACCGCGCCCGCGCAGGGATTGTTTCTGCTATGGGTGAAATACGACGAGCCGGCCGCCGATGGGGCAGCGCCCGCGGCGAGTTGAACTGGCGCGCCTCGCGCAGCGAGCGGGGCAGGGGAGTGCCAGAGCAGGGGAGCTGCGGCGGGGCAGTCGCCTAAAAAAATGCTCGACACGCCGAACGTGCCGCCAGCGGAGTGCCCGATCGGCCTTCATCACGGCGCACGTGGCGGGTTAAGATAATAGAGGCGTCGGCGCGGCTCCCTCAGGAGATCGATCCTCGCCGCGTACGATTGAATCACCACTTCGCATCGAACCTCGACTTCGCATTGCCAGGCTGCCGTGTCGCACGTTTCCCAAGAATATGTTGGCCGCTACCGCTTGCTCAACCTGCTGCGATCGGGCAAGACGTGTCAGGTGTGGGAAGTGATGGACGACGTCGCCGCCGAGCGACTGGCGATCAAGCTGCTATTGGGCGAGTTTCGCCACAATCGCGAAGAAGTCGGTTACATGAAGCATGAGTTCGAAGTCGGCAAGAAGCTGAAGCATGCGCGGGTGATCACGATCCGCGATTTTGGCACCAGCGGTGAGAACGTCTATCTGGCGATGGACCTCTTTCCGGCGCCGAATCTGAAGCAGGTGATCCAGCAGAATTTCGATTCGATCGCGCCGTTGGCCAAGCGCTGCATCACGCAAGCCGCCGAGGGGCTGGCCTATTTTCACGAGCAAGGCTGGATCCATCGCGACGTCAAGCCCGACAATTTCTTGATGAAGCCGACCGGCGAGGTCAAGCTGATCGATTTTGCGCTGGCGCAGCGCCGCCGCAGCGGCATCCTGCGATTGCTGAGCCGCGGAGGCGGCAAGATCCAAGGCACCCGCAGCTACATGTCGCCCGAGCAGATTCGCGGGCAGGCGCTGGACGAACGGGCCGACATTTATAGCTTGGGCTGCACGATTTTCGAACTGTTGTCAGGCAAGCTGCCGTTCACCGGCAGCTCCACGGCCGAATTGCTGAACAAGCATTTGAAGGCTGCGCCGCCGTCGTTGCAGGCGGTGGTCCACGGCGCCAGCGACGGCATGACCCAGCTCGTGAAACGGATGATGGCCAAGACGCCCGACAGCCGTCCGCGCGATTGCAACGCCTTTTTGCAGGAGTTTCTGTCAATCAAAGTGCACAAGGACAGCTAGCAACGCGGCCGCCGCGGCCGGCGGCTTGCCAAAGTTCGGCTTGATTCGCCGGCTCAAGCGATGATGATAGGGGATCGCGACCGGCCGCCGCGGCGAGGCGAGACCAGGCCGAGCGGCTGATTTGCTGCCAGAGAACACAACACGACGAGAACCCGTATGGCAAGCGTGACGCACCGGTTGGGATTCGAACGGCCCATCCTCGAACTCGAGGCCAAAATCGCCAAGCTGGAAGGGGCCGGCGGATCCGACTACGCGCTCGTCGAAGAGATTCGCGCTCGCAAGCGCGAATTGGCCGAGCTCAAGCGCCAGGTCTACAACAGCCTGACGCCCTGGGAAACGGTGCAAGTCGCCCGTCATCCCGAACGCCCGATGACCAGCGACTATTTGAACCTGGTGTTCGACGAGTTCGTCGAACTGCACGGCGACAAGTTTTTTGGCGACGATCGGGCCATGCGCTGCGGATTCGCCAAGCTCGACCGCTTCAAGGTGATGGTCGTCGGCCATCAAAAGGGCAAGACCCTCAAGGAACGAATCGCCTGCTACTCGGGCTGCGCCCATCCCGAGGGCTATCGCAAGGCACTCTCGAAAATGAAACTGGCGGCCAAGTACGACCTGCCGCTGGTTTGTTTCATCGACACTCCCGGCGCCTATCCGGGCATCGGAGCCGAGGAACGCGGCCAGGCCCAGGTGATCGCTCAGAACATGTTCGAAATGTCGCGCCTCGCCTCGCCGATCATTTGCGTCGTCATCGGCGAAGGAGGCTCGGGCGGGGCGCTCGGCATCGGCGTCGGCGACAAAGTGGCCATGCTCGAGCACGCCTATTATTCGGTCATCAGTCCCGAGGGCTGTGCCGGCATCTTGTGGAAAAGCCACACCTACGCCGAGCAGGCCGCCCAGGCGCTGAAAATGACTTCCAAGGACCTCAACCGGCTAAAAGTGATCGACGACGTGATCGAGGAACCGCTCGGCGGCGCCCATCGCGACCACCACCAGATGGCCGGCCGGCTGAAGCTCTATCTCATCAAATGCCTCCGCGAGCTGGTGGCGATTCCCAAGGACCAACTGGTCGCTTCCCGCTACGACAAGTTCCGCCGGATGGGCGTCTTTCTGGAAGGCGGAAATCTGACCGCCGGCGGCGACTCTTCGGCCGGCGCCGCCGGGAACACGTTGCGCGGTCCGCACCGGTCGGCGGCCGATTCCCGGGCCGACCATTCCGCCGACTGAGCGGTCCCAGACGGTTTGTTGGCGCCGGCGACGATTTTTCTCCAGCGGCGGCACCTCGGCGCAGGTTTGGCGCCCGACGGGCGCCGTCCGCCGTCCCGGCCTGTCTGGCAGCTTTCCACCCCGGCGCCGTGACCGTTTTGGCCGGTGCCTCGCAGCGGCTCATTTCGCGCTGCGATCACTGGTCTGGACCTCGGCTACCAAACGACCATTCCGAGAGCGTCTGGAGCGATCCTGGGAGGTCGATCTCAGCGAGCAGGTGACCGGCAGATACGGCCAAATTCAACCCGCCTCCAACGTCCGATAATGTTTCTTATGTTCGGTTTGGGCCTGAAATTCAGGCCGGAAAACGCAGGATTCACTTCTGGCCGCCATGACGCGTCACTGCCGATCCCCTGCATCGCAGTGGTTCGCGAATCGGATTCGTTCTGCCTGACGAGCGCTCGCATCACGATGTCCGACGCGAGCGCCGCGGCGCGGTTTCAAACAGCCCCGGACCGACTCCGCGGCGCGGTTTTTTTCATCCGGTTTTCGCGCCGGCCGGAGGCCGCCGGCGGGACGGTTTGGCGTAGGGGGGCGACGGCCGGCGAGCCGGCCTGAAGGCCTGGGGATGCCCCGAGCGGTCCAGAAAACGACTGAGCCGGCCTGGAACCGAATTTCAGTCCCCTGCCCGACCGCGCCGGTCGCGGGCGGAAAGGCGGTTACAACCGATTCGGCCCTACCGGGGACGGCTGGCGGGCTTCGGGGATGCGAATCGGGGGCGAAGTCGACTCGGCCGTCTGCTGGCTGGCGGCCGGAGCCAGTTCGTGCTCGAGTTTCTTCAGGTAGGGGTCGAGCATCTCGTGCAGTTCCTGCGGAATCACCGGATCGGCTCGATCGAGCAACAAGGCGATGTAGTAGCCGGAACGCGAATGCAGGATTTGGTCGCGGGCCGGGGGCGAAAGCGTGATGGCGAAAAACGTGATGCCGACGCACCACAGCACGCCTTTGGCCGCCCCCAAGACGCCGCCGAGTTGATGATCGAAACCCTTGAGCTGCACGCGATCGATCCAACTGCGGACCAGGCGAAACAGCGACCAGACAACCAGGCTGCACAAGGCGTAGAGGATGAGCATCGCCAGAAAGCGATCCCAGGGGGACGGCTTGTCGAAATAGCGCGCGGCCGGCTCGCTCCAGCGCAGCGCCACCAGATAGCTGAGGACCAGCGAGGTAAGCGAAGCGATCTGCCAAGCGACGCCTTTCCAGGCGCCGAACAGCGTGGCCGCGGCCAGTACCACGACCATCAGAATGTCGTAAATCTCCATCCAACCAACTCCAACTCGGCGCATGATGACCACCGCGGCCGAGGCGCGGATCGCGCGCCAGGGCCGGGCAAGGGGAGGGGAGTATAGCGGCCGAGGCGCGCGGGATGAAGATCAGCCACTTGCTGTCGACCGCGACGCTGCCGCTCCCACGATCTGCTTCCGGGCACGAGTATTCGTGCATCAATTCCTTAGACGCATTTCGTCATGGTGTGCGCTGCGGGTTAGTGCAGTCGTGGAATGCTCCAGCGTTAAGAAAGCGCCCGCATGGTGATGCTGGCACGGCAACTGATCTTGGCCGGGTCGTCCGGCGCGGATAAAGTCTCGCCGAATTTTTTTCGTGCTGGTGCGCGCGCAGCGTGCTCCGCGACAGGAAACGAGCGATGGCCGGCTTCAAGACGCACATCACTACCAGCACGGCGCTGGGCATCGCCTACGGCGCCGGCGCGTGGACGCAGTATCACGTGCCGCTGCCGGCCTGCATCCTGGCGGCCGGGCTGGGAGGGGTCTCGGGCATGCTGCCCGACTTGGACAGCGCTTCGGGCGTGCCAAAACGCGAAAGCATCGCGTTCGCCGCGGCGGTGGTACCGCTGCTCTTGGCCGAGCGTTTCAAGCGGATGGGCATGGAGCCCGAATACATCGTGCTGGCCGGCGGCGCGGTCTATCTGTTCATTCGCTTCGGCCTGGCCAAGATTCTCACCCACTTCAGTGTCCACCGCGGCATGTTCCACAGTTTTCCGGCCTGTCTGATCGCCGGCGAAAGCGCCTTCCTGCTCTGTGGGCACGAGCATCTGTGGGAACACTATTTCAACGCGGCGGCGGTGATGATCGGCTTCATGTCGCATCTGGTTCTCGATGAGATTTGGGCCCTCGACTTCAGCGGCGGACGACTGCGGTTCAAAAGCTCGTGGGGAACCGCCATGAAGTTTTGGGGGGAATCGACCGGCTCCAATCTGCTGACCTACGCGCTCTTGGCGGTGACCACGATCGCCTCGCTGGGAGACCCGGTGATGCTGCAAAAAACGCCCCTGGCCGGCACCGCCG
>DATJTR010000329.1:0-3481 GCA_035503215.1 Pirellulales bacterium | reverse complement strand
GAACGAGACCATCCTTCGGCATCCTGACAGAGGGGCACCGAAGTTCAGGAAAGCCGCCTGGCGCGCTGCGCCATTTCGTCGTTTCGGGCCTGATGGTATTCATCGGCCGACAGAGCGAAGAAGCGAATCGTGCGGCCGTCGATCGCATACGTCTTGCGATGCTTCAAACCGGTCTTTTCGAGCACACGGCTGGATGCCAGATTGCGTGCGTCGGCGATCGCCACCAGCTGCGGCAGCCCGACCTGCTCGAAGGCATGCCGCGCGAGTGCACGGCTCAATTCCGTGGCATATCCCTGACCCCAAAAGCGCGGCGCCAGCCGGTAGCCCACTTCGACTGACGACTCGATGCCGACCGCCGCGGCATGCTGCTGGGCCAGGCACTTGAGCGCGGCCAGCCCGATCCAATCGCCGCCCACTCTGGTGGTAACCGCCCTCCAGCCGGGCAGCCCGGCCGGGCCGGCCGGACCGTCGATGGTCTCTTCCATCAATCGCTCGAACCATTGGCTGGCCTCGCGGCGGGATTGCGGCTTTCCCGACCCGATGTAACGCATCACATCGCGATCGGCTCCCAACGCCACGAGCGGTTCCAAGTCCTCGCAGCGCAAGGGGCGCAACACCAGCCGCTCGGTTTCGATTCGATCGACACGCTCGGCCACGGACCGCGCTCCAGCTTCTGACCGGTTGAAAACCTCTACTATGTGCAAAATGCGGTCTCTCCGACAGAGGCCCGCGCGCCGCACCGGCAGGGGGCGTTCGCCTGCGAAGTCGTGTGGCCGAAATGTAGCTCGGCGGTGGCCGAATCGTGCTGGTTCGCGGGCCGTTTGGGGCAGTCGATCAGCCCCCCAAAACCAGGCTGCATTCGGCATCGGCTTGGCAGCCGTTTTTGGGCCAAAAATCCCGAACAAATCGCGTTTTTAACCGCTCGCTCAAACGCGCCCAAAGCGATATAATTCGGCAGCCCACGCGGGGGTGTCGGAAGTGCCTGTTTTGGGCCTTCCAAACCGCCTCGGATGACGAGCATTACTGGGCCTCTCGGCACGTGGGATAGGCGGCCTCGATGGGATCCCGTAGGGCCCCTCGGCAATAGGCCGCGAGGCGTGTCTACGTATCTATCGATTCCCTTTGCTCGGCGCGCCCCCCGATCGGGCTCGGCCGTTTGGACGGAGCCGCTGTGGTGAATGGCGTCGTAACTCTGCCGTTGGCCGGACCGCAACCGGGTGGGTTGCGCCGTTCGCCTGCGCCCGAACTCGACGGTGCCGTGGCCACGGAATTCATCGTGGGACCAGAGAATCGTCTGGCGGCGGCCGCGGCCGAGGCGTTTTTCCAAGGACGGAGCGGCCGCTTCAGCCCGCTGGTGATCTATGGGCCTTCGGGCAGTGGCAAATCGCACTTGGCGCAAGGTTTGGCCCGCTGGTGGCGCACCGCCCATCCGTCCGACGCGGTGTTGTTGACCACAGGCAGCGAATTTGCCCGCGATTATGCGGCGGCCCTCGATCGCGGTCAGCTCGGCCCGTGGCGTGCGACGTTGCGGCAGCAGGGCCTGTTGGTGATCGAAGATTTGGGTCAATTGGCCGGCAAGGGCCCGGCCCAGCAAGAATTGCTGCACGCGATGGACGATCGGGCCGCCTTGGAGGCGATGGTGGTGGTGACGACCCGCAGTCTGCCGCAGCAGATCAGTACCCTGTTGGCGGGGCTGCGCAGCCGGCTGTCGGCCGGTTTAGCGGTGCCGCTGGTGCTGCCCGGCCCCGACGCCCGCCGCTCGATTATCCAGCGCTTGGCCGCGGCCCGCGGGCTTTCCATACCCAAGGGGATTCTGCAAACGCTCTCGGGAGGTCCGAGCGTGCCGGTGCCGGCGTTGCGGGGCGCGATTTTGCAACTTGAGCTGGCACAACGCTCGGGTGAACTCGACGCCGACCAAATGCGGCGGCGTTTGGCCGAGCGGCCGCAGGCGCGCGGGATTAGTTTGCGAGACATCACGGCCGCTTCGGCTCATCATTTCGGTCTGAAAATGGCCGACCTCAAAAGTCCCTCGCGTCGGCAAGCGGTCGTGGCCGCGCGAGGCATCGCGATTTATTTGGCCCGACTGCTCACGTCCCACAGCCTGGAGCAAATCGGCGAGTACTTCGGCGGCCGCGACCACACCACCGTCCTGCACGGCCAGCGCAGAACCGAGAAGTTGATGAAGCGCGATCCGGCGACACGCCATGCCGTGGCCGAAGTGCGCAAGGCCATCGTGGCCTGAACTGCACTGGGGACAACCTGTCGAATGATTGTCGCAGACACAAGGAAAACAACGCGCTACCAACATCCGGGCCGGCTACCCGCTGGACACCAGCGGCCGACTCACGGTGAGATGACCGGCTTTCGACGCACGGTCGACAAGTTATCCCCGCCTGGCCGGCCCCGCGCAAGGTACGACGACGCGGAGATTTGAGGCACGGCGGACACGGTTATCGACGCCTTCAACCCGCGGATTGCTACTACTGCTTTGAAAAAGAAAACAGAACAAGAAGCAGCCGGTGCGATTCCGACACCATAACTCGACTGCAAGAAGGATCTCTCCGACCCATGAAAGTTACCTGCGATCGTGAACAGTTGCTCGCCGCCTTCCAAACCGCCGCGGCCGTGGCACCGGCGCGCAGTCCCAAGCCAATTCTTCAAAACGTCAAGCTCGAGGTGCAGGAATCGTCGGCGATCATCCTGGCCACCGATCTGGAAGTTGGCGTGCGAACGGTCGTTTCGGGGGTCGACGTTCAAGTGGCCGGGGCGGCAATTCTGCCGGTCGCCCGCTTCGGCCTGATCCTGCGTGAAAGCAGCGACGATCAGCTGCGCATCGAGACCGACAATGGAGCCACGCTGGTACGGGGCGAGCGGAGCGAATTCCGGCTGCCTGCCGAAAACCCGCATGAGTTCCCTGCGGTCGCCGATTTCACGGAAACGAAATATCACCAGCTTTCGGCTCGTCTGCTCAAAGAGCTCATTCGGCGCACGGCGTTTGCCACGGACAATGAGAGCAGCCGCTATGCGCTGGGGGGCGTGCTGTTGGAATTCTCGGAGGACAAGATCATCGGGGTAGGCACCGACGGGCGCCGGCTGGCCAAGATGGAGGTTCCGGCCCAAAGCGTCGGCGGCCACGCATCGGGCGACTCGACCACGATCGTGCCGACCAAGGCGATGCAATTGATCGAGCGGGCGCTGGTCGATCCAGATGCCGAAATTCAGATTGCGGCCCGAGCCAACGAAGTGCTGGTCAAGACGCCCCGAGCCACGATCTATTCGCGGCTGGTCGAGGGGCGGTTTCCCAAGTGGCGCGACGTGTTCCCGCACCGTAGCGGGGCATCGCGAATCGATTTCACGGTCGGGCCGCTGCATTCAGCAGTACGTCAAGCGGCCATCGTCACCAGCGAGGAAACCCGGGGCGTCGATTTTACGTTCGACCCCGGCACGCTGGTGCTCAGCGGGCGAGCGGCCGAGGTGGGGC
>DATJTR010000328.1:0-14595 GCA_035503215.1 Pirellulales bacterium | reverse complement strand
CCAAACCCCATCGCCTCTTGCCTCAGAATCGCCGTGCCGACGATCCGCACGGCCCAAATCATCCCTCCGCCCACCGCCATGCCGACCAGCGCGCTCAAGAGCCCGGCCCAATGCGCCGCCGGCGCCAGCCACCACGCCCCGCCGATCACCACCGTCCCCACGCCGGCCAGTTTCAACAGCGGATCGCGCACCAGCCGCGCGAGCAGCAAGGCCATCGCGCGCCGCCAGCCATGCCGGCCATACCAGCGCCCCGCGGCCAGCGCCAGGCACCACGGCCACCAGCAGCCCCAGGCCAGCAGCAATCCCTGCCAGCCAGCGAGCACCTCGGGCCAACCAAGCGGGGCCGCCAGGTGCAAAAACCCCAGCTCCATTTGCCCCAGGCCGCGTGTCCAGGTGTGCGACGGCAACAAGGACCAAGGATAGACCAAGGCCAACAGCAAGCCCAAAAGCGTGCCGGGCACGGTGATCGCATCGGGAATCAGCTCTTCATCGATGTCGATCAAGCTTGCCGTCGCCATCAACAGCGCCAGCAGCCCATGCGCCGCAAACGTCGTGCACACGGCCAGCGCCAGGTTCGCCGTCGTCAATTGATTCGCCGGGGCCAGGCCGAACGAGGCGGCCGCGGGCAACAGCCCTCGCTCGCGCACTTCGAGCCAGTAGATCAGCACACAGCCCACGCCCATGGCCAGCTCGACCGCTAGCGGGCGGATCCAATGGCCGCGGCCGTGCCGCGACGATTCGCGCGCCAACCGCAGCCAGCCGACGAGCGGAATTCGATCGGCCCAGCTGCGCGGCGGCAGTCCGGCCGGCGCCGCCAGCCAAGGACTTGTCGCCCGCGGCCGCCAGGCGAGCGTGGCCACGCCCAAGTTCACCAGCCCGCCGGCCAACAGCCCACCGGCAAACAACAACAGTTCGATCACGGCTTTGAGCCCGCGCCGGCCGGGCGGAAATGGTCCAGAATCGCGCCGGCAACCTCCGCCGGCGTTCTTCCCTCGGTATCGACCACCCAGTCGGCACTCTCGCGATAAACCGGCAAGCGGCGCGCGAGAAGTTCGACCACCTCGGCCAGGCCCCCTACGGCCGTCAAATTCGGACGCCGATGCCCCTCGGCCTCGTGCCGCTCGATCCGCTGCCACAGCGTCTCCGGCCCGGCGGTCAGCCAGGCGGTGCGGCCGCGGACTTTCAGCTTAGCCCGATTGCCTGGCCGCAGCACCGCTCCGCCCCCCAGCGCCAGGACGCAGTTTTGGCCGCGGCTCAAGTCGTCGATCACCGTCGCTTCGAGCGTGCGAAACGCCGTCTCGCCGTCGCTGGCAAAAATCTCGCTCACCGTCTTGCCGGCGCGGCGTTCGATCTCCACGTCGGTATCGAAGAACGTGGCTCCCAATCGCTCGGCCGCGATCCGCCCCACCGCGCTCTTGCCCGAGCCACGATAGCCGATCAAAAACAAATTGCTCGTCTCAGTCAGCATCACGCGCTCCGCAAACCTTCGCCCGAAACCGCGGGGGATTCAATACCCGAAGCGAGACGCCAAGGAGACTCAGCGAGAAGTCAGATCGAGCTAACGACTGCAAAACGCGGTACGATTTTTTACCGCAGAGTGACGCAGAGGAACACAGAGAGGAGAACGAATGAAGCCTGTGACGGCGATTATCCGTCAATCTGCTTTCGCTTCTCTGGTTCTCTGTTTGCTCAATGTCGCGTTCTCGCCGCTCTCCCCTCGCTCAGATTCTTCTTGCCGCGTCCTCTGCGTACCTCCGCGCCCTCCGCGGTAAAATCCTTCTCTTCTCGGCAAACTAAACCCTAAAGCCTCGAGCCTAAAGCCTTCCTCAATACTTCGCCGGTCCGATCGCGCGCTTCAATTCCTCGCGCATCATTTCGGCCGGGGCGTCCTGTCCGGTGAACAACTTGAACTGCAAACTGGCCTGCCGGATGAACATTTCCACGCCGGTCACCACGGCGCAGCTCTGGCTGCGGGCGTCCTTGATCAGCAGCGTGTTCTCCGGATTGTAAACCGTGTCGAACACCAGCATCGACGGCCGCAAGTGATGCTTTTCGTACGGCGTCGCATCGACGTTCGGGTGCATGCCCACCGGCGTGCAATTGATCAGCACGTCGGGATTGATCGTGTAACGCGAACCCCATTCGACCAGCGGGCATTCCAGCCGCGCGGCCAGCGGGGCGGCCCGCTGCGGCGTGCGGGCGGTGATCACCACGTGCGCCCCCTTTTGCTTCAGCCCAAAGGCGATCGCCTTGGCCGCCCCCCCCGCTCCCAATACCAGGGCGGTTTTGCCCTCCAGCGTGCCGCGGCGGTCGGGATCGGCCGCGATCGCCGCCTCCAACGCTTCGATCGCCGCCTGGTGATCGGTGTTGAAACCGGCGATCCCGTCGGGCCCATACACCAGCGTGTTCGACGCTCCGATGCCGCTGGTGGTCGCGTCCGCTTTCACCAGCCGCTTGGTCACCATCTCCTTGTGCGGAATCGTCACGCTCAAACCCTGCACGCCCAGCGCCGGCGCGTCGTCGAGAAACTGTCCCAAGTGTTCCCGCGGCACGCGAAACGGAATGTACACGGCGTCGATGCCGGCGTGGGCCAGGCCGGCGTTGTGGACCAACGGCCCCAAGCTCTGGCTGATCGGGTCGCCGATCACGCCATACACGGCCGTCGTCGGCTTCACCCGGTTGTAATGGTAAATCTCGGTCATCTGCGTGAAACTGAGCTGACCGGGGGCCAGCGTTCGCTCGTGATGAAACGTGGCGAAGGAAAACGGCGCGCCAAACCGGCCGGCCAACAGCCGCGAAGGCGTGCCGATGTCCCCCATGCACAGGGCCACGGTCGGCACCTTGCTGTTGCGGATCAACTCCAGCATCCGCAGATTGTCGTGAGGCTGATTGGCCATCGTGGCCAACTTCACGATGTCGGCATCGTGCGCCGCCAGCCGGGCGTGGATCTCCGCCAGGTTGTCCGGCGTTTTGCGGAAATCGTGCAGACTGACGATCCGCTTCGTCTTGCCGAACCGCGGAATCGCCCCGGCCACGTCTTCCTCCAGATCGACGTACTCGACTCCCTCGGCAATCGCCGTCCGCAACAGCCGCAGCCGCTGCTCCTCGCTGCCGGTGTATTTGCCGCCGTCGGCTTCCCGCCGGCAGGTGATCACCACGGGGCAGGGGCGGTCGGTAATCAATCGCCGCAGATTGATCTCGCCGTTGATGTAGTCGAGCCGCAACTCGACCAGTCGCGCTCCCTCTTGCACCAGATGCCGATGCTCGGCGATCACATGCCGATGACGCCCGCGTGCGATACTGACACAAATCATGAACGGATTCGCCAACGAACCAAAGGTAAACCCATCGACCGTCCCGCGACGGCCCCGGCAATGAGCGGTATCCCCGATCGAGAGCCCGCCAACGGCTCGGCTCTGTGAGACCTGCCAGTATACTGGTCGCCGCGGCGTTTGGCTGCCGAAAAACGTCCCCACCGCCGGCTGCAATTTTACTAACCCGAAGCGCAAGCGAGGGACGCAAGAAGCAGAATTCACGCCTCGCGGTCCGTCCGCGCGCATTTCCCTCGCGGGTATTCGCCGCAAGCGGGTCGCTTCGGGTTAGCGAGAGCGGCAGCGTTCCCGCCGTCGGGCCGGGAGACGACCGCCCGCGGCCCGTCAGCCCTTGCGCTTGAACTGCCGGTCGAGCTCTTCGCGCGTGAAGACCAGGGCCGTCGGCCTTCCGTGCGGGCAGTGGTGCGTGTCGCGGGCCAGATGCCGCTGCCGCAATAGAGCCTCGACTTCTTCGGGGGTCAGCCGATCGCCGGCCTTGATCGCCGCCTTGCACGAGATCATGTGCAGCAATTCGTCGAGCATGTCGCGGCGGGTGAGCGATTCGGCCGCCCGCTGCTCGTCGGCCTGCGCCCCCCCTTCCAGCAGCCGGTCGACCATCGCCCGCAAGATTTCGGCCAGGTTCAAATTCGCGAGCATCGCCGGATAGCTCGACACCAGCACGGTGTCACCCCCGAACGGCTCGACGTTCACCCCCAGCCGGGCCAACAGGTCGCGGGCCGAGAGCGCCGCGGCCGCCTCGGCCGGCCCCAAGTCGACCGGCTCGGGGACCAAAAGCGCTTGGGTCTCCAAGGCACCGGCCAGCACCTTTTCCCGCAAATGCTCATACAAAATCCGTTCGTGCAGGGCGTGCTGGTCGATGACCACGACCCCTTCTTCGCTTTCGGTAATCAAGTAACGGTTGTGGATCTGAAGCGCCGCCACCCGGCCCCCGGCGTTCGCCGCAACCGCGCCGCCCGACGAACCCTCCGGTGCTTGCCCGCCCGAGAGCGCGCCATCGCCCCCCGGCGCGCCGGGTGCCGACCAGGCCTCGCCGAGCGTCGCCCCGCCCGCCAGCGCGGCCAGCGAGCCGCTCACGTCTCCCGCGGCACCCCACTGGGCCAACTCGGACGGCTCCGGTTCCTCGTCCGCTTCGCCTCCCACGCCATGCCAGCGCCGGCCGAGCGGCACGAGTTCGAGTGGCGCCCGCGATTCCGCACGCCCTAGTTCCAACCATCCCTGGCTCGCCGGCCGCTCCGCCACGCCAGCGGTTCCAGCACCAATCGAATCGCCCCCGACCGACAAGCGGCCTTTGGCCCAATCGACCAATTCGCGGCGCAATTGCTCGGCCCGCGGCGCGTCGTGGGCGGCGGCGCCTTCGTCCTCGGCCGACGGCTGCACGTGAACCGTGAGGTCGGTCTGCAGAAACTGCGTTCGCAGCGTGCCGAGCAGTTGGCTGTAGAGCCGGCCCGATTCTTGAAACCGCACTTCCAGTTTCGTGGGATGCACGTTTACGTCAACCAGCTCGGCCGGCATGTCGAACGACAGAAACGCGATCGGATAGCGCCCCACCAAGAGCAATCCCCGATACGCCTCGCCCAAGGCGTGTTGCAGCGCCCGATCGCGAATCGAGCGGCCGTTCAGAAACAGATATTGCATCCGCGCGTTGCTGCGGCTGTGCGTCGGATTGGCCACGTAGCCGTGCAGCCGCACCCTGCCATCGACGCTTTCCACGGCGATCAAGTCGCGGGCCAGATCGGCCCCAAAGAAATTCCCTACCCGGCTGCGCTGATCGTCGGTCGGCGGCAGGTCGTGGATCACCCGGTCGTTGTGCCGTAGCGTGCAATACACGTGCGGATAGGCCAAGGCCAGCCGGGTGAACGCCTCGGCGATATGCCCCATTTCGGTCTGCGTGCCGCGCAAGAATTTCCGCCGCACCGGCGTGTTGTAGAACAACTGCCGCACTTCCACGATCGTGCCGCGTGGGCAGCCGCAGGGGGCCACCGGTTGGGCGTGTCCCGCGGCCACTTCCAACTGCGCCCCGGCGGTCGATTCGTCGGTCCGGCTGCGCAGCACCAGTCGGCTGACTTCGGCGATCGAAGCCAGCGCCTCGCCGCGGAAACCGAGCGTCGCCACGCGGAACAAATCGTCGCCGTCGCGCAGTTTGCTGGTGGCGTGGCTGGCCACGGCCAGCGTCAACTCCTCGGCCGGAATGCCACGGCCGTCGTCGGCCACCCGCACCAGGTCCAGGCCCCCTTGCTCGACCGCCACGTCGATCCGCGTGGCCCCGGCGTCGATCGAGTTCTCCATCAATTCCTTGACGACGCTCGCCGGCCGCTCGATCACCTCGCCGGCAGCGATCTTATTCACAACGCTCGGCGGCAACTGAAGAATCGTCATGGAAGGCTTTATGCTCTAGGCTACAGGCTTTAGGACACAGGCAGAAAAATGGACAGCGCTTCACGCAGTTGCGCGGCCAAATGCAATGCGGGCGAACGGGCTCTCAAGCATGACGGCGGCCAGGCAGTGCACGCCCCGCTTCCGACCTGGAGCCTAAAGCCTGTAGCCTAAAGCCTCTCATAGGTTGTACTCTTTAATCTTCCGATACAGCGTCCGCTGACCGATGCCGAGCATTTCGGCCGCCGATTCGCGGTTGCCGCCGGTCCGTTCCAATGTCTTGGCGATGAACAGCCGCTCGATCTCCGCCAGCGGATTGCCGACCAGACCGCCCAAATCGCTCGTCGTCGCCGCGCTCGGAGCGTCTTGCCCGCCGCTCAATTCATCCGGCAAGTCGTCCAGGTCCAACACGCCATCGGCATCGACCACCACCATGCTCTCGATCACGTTCCGCAATTGCCGCACGTTGCCCGGCCAGTCGAAGGCCAACAAACGCCGCCGGGCCAGGGCCGAAACGCCTTTGATCGTTTTGTGGTGCCGCTTGGTGAACAGCTTGAGAAAGTGTTCGATCAACAGCGGCACGTCCTGGCTCCGCTCCGACAGCCTCGGCAGGTTGATCGTCACCACTTTCAGCCGGTGATACAGGTCGCTGCGAAACGTGCCGGCGGCAATCTGGTCTTCCAGGTTGCGGTTCGTGGCCGAAATGATCCGCACGTTGACGCTCACCGTTTCGTTCGAGCCCACGCGCGTAATCTCGCCGCTCTCCAGCACCCGCAGCAGCTTGATCTGCGTGGCCAGCGGCATGTCGCCCACTTCGTCCAGAAACAGCGTGCCGCCATTGGCGTATTCGAATTTGCCGACCCGATCGGTCGAGGCGTCGGTGAAGGCCCCTTTCACGTGCCCGAACAGCTCGCTTTCCAGAATGTTCTCGCTCAGCGCGGCGCAGTTCAGGGCCACGAACGGCTTGTTCTTCCGCGGACTGTTCTGATGGATCGCCTGCGCGACCAGCTCCTTGCCCGTGCCGGTCGCCCCCTGGATCAACACGGTGGCGTCGGTCGGGGCGATCCGCTTCAGCCGCTCGATCACTTCCAGCATTTGCCGGCTGGTGCCGATCACTCCCTCGAAGCCGAACCGCTCGTCCAACCGGCTTTGCAATTCGGCATTCTGCCGCCGCAGCCGCAGGCTGCCGCTGGCTCGCTCGACCACGGCGCGCAACTGCCCCAAGTCCAAGGGCTTGAGCAGATAGTTGAACGCTCCTTGCTGCATGGCCGAGACGGCCGAGGGAATGCTGCCGTGCCCGGTGACCAAAATCACTTCGGCGTCGGGCAGGGTTTCCTTGGCCTTGGCCAGAATCGCCAGCCCATCGACCTCGTTCATCACCAGGTCGGTAATCACCACGTCGAACGTGTCCTGCTCGATCCGCCGCACCCCCTCCGGCCCGCTGGTGGCCACGGTACACTCATAGCCCACCCGCTGCAGGCTTTCGGCCACGGCCTCGGCATGCGCCGGCTCGTTATCGACGATCAACACCCGGATCGGCGGGCCGTCGTGCGATTGCGTGCGTTTCGTTGCCGTTTGGGTCACCATTCGGCCGATGATACCGCCCCACCGCGCAGGCCAGCAAGGAGCACGTCTCCCGCCCAGCCGAAGGCGAACCGCCGACGTGAGTTGAGTGTCATCGCCAGGGGCCGCCGCAACCAGCGATTGACGCCCCGGCGGGGCATGGTAGTCTACGCGCTTTGCCCTGCGTGTCCGGCACGCGCCCCGTTTCGTCCCCAAGTTCCGCCGCCGATGAGCGATCCGCACGCCAATTACGACAATCCGCTGATCGACCGCTATGCCTCGCCCCAGATGAGCCAGCTCTGGGGTCCGCAGCGCAAGTTCAGCACCTGGCGGCGGCTGTGGGTGGCGCTGGCCGAAGCCGAAGCCGAGTTGGGCTTGCCCATCAAGCCTGCGCAGATTGCCGAAATGCGCGCGGCCGTCGATCGCATCGACTTTGCCGCCGCCGCGGCCCACGAACGCCGGCTGCGCCACGACGTGATGGCCCACGTCCACGCCTTCGCCGACGCCTGCCCCAGCGCCCGCGGCATCATCCACCTGGGCGCGACTAGTTGCTTTGTCACCGACAACACCGACCTGATCTTGATGCGCGAAGGGCTGGAGCTGGTCCGCGACCGGCTCGTCGGCGTGCTGGCCGGCCTGGCCGATTTCGCCCGCCGCTACCGCGATTTGCCTTGCCTGGCCTTCACCCATCTGCAGCCCGCCCAGCCCACCACGGTCGGCAAGCGGGCGTGCCTGTGGGCGTACGACCTGGTGCAAGACCTGGCCGAAATCGAACATCGCCACGCCGCCCTGCGCACCCGCAGCGTGAAAGGGACGACCGGCACGCAGGCCAGCTTCTTGGAGCTGTTTGCCGGCGACCATGCCAAGGTGGTCGAGCTGGAACGCCGCGTGGCCGAAAAACTCGGCTTCGACAAAATCTATCCCGTCACCGGCCAGACCTATTCCCGCAAGGTCGACTCGCAGGTGCTCGACACCCTGTCGGGCGTGGCCCAAAGCGCGGCCAAAGCGGCCACCGATCTGCGGCTGCTGCAAAGCCGCAAGGAAATCGAGGAACCGTTCGAGGCCGAACAAATCGGCTCCTCGGCCATGGCCTACAAACGCAACCCCATGCGGGCCGAACGCATCTGCGGCCTGGCTCGCTGGGTGATCAGCCTGCAATCGAGCGCCGCGGCAACCGCCGCCACGCAGTGGCTCGAGCGTTCACTCGACGACAGCGCAAACCGCCGCCTCGTCATCCCGCAAGCGTTCCTGGCCATCGACGCGATCCTGCTCCTCTACGAAAACGTGGCGGCCGGGCTGGTCGTCTATCCGCAGGTGATCGCCCGCCACCTGGCCGAAGAGCTCCCCTTCATGGCCAGCGAAAACCTGCTGATGGCCGCCGTGGCCGCCGGCGGCGACCGGCAGCAACTGCACGAAACGATCCGCCGACACAGCCAGGCCGCCGGGGCCGCCGTGAAACAGGAAGGCCGTCCGAACGACTTGCTCCAGCGGCTGGCCGCCGATCCGGCCTTCGCCGGCGTGAACGTCGCCGCGGCCCTCGACCCGGCCGCCTACGTCGGCCGCGCCCCAGAGCAGGTCGACGAGTTTCTGGCCGCCGACGTCGAGCCGATCCTCTCCCGTTATCCCCGCCGCGCCGCGGCCGCCGCGCTGCGGGTGTAGCGCGGGAACACATCTCCTTCTGCCGCCTTCGCCCCTCCCACCAACCCGACGCGCGAGCGAGGGAATCCGCGCGGAAACCCGCGACGGCTCCTCCTCCGAGCGCAGCCCGAACCTATCTTCCCCGCGGGCCGATTGCTGTCAAACCGCACCAGCGAGCAACGCGAGCGGGTTCCAGCATTACCGCGGCAGCGGTCACCAGCACCGGCACTTTGCCGGTACCGGCACTTTGCCGGGACCTATATAATTGCGGCGTATTGCGAGACCGACTGCAAGGAGTGCTCTGATGCCGGCCGTATTCGACAAACTGGGGGTCCGCTTTCTCTATCCGGAGAACTGGACGCTCGACGAGCAGGAGGCGTTGGCCGGCGACAATGCGGTGACGGTCTACAGTCCCGAGGGGGGCTTTTGGTCGCTGATGCTGCATCCCCGCTCGGTCGATCCCGACGAGCTGACCCTGGCCGCCCTCGACGCGATGAAGGCCGAGTTCACCGACTTCGAGGCCGAGCCGGCCAGCGAGACAATCGAGGGTTTCGAGCTCTCCGGCTACGACATGAACTTTTATTGTCTCGACCTGACGAACACGGCCCTGGTCCGCGGTTTCCGCACGGCCGACGCGACCTGCATCATTCTCTATCAGGCCGAAGACCGCGACTTCGCCACGACCGAGCCCGTCTTCCGCGCCATCACCTACAGCCTGCTCCGCGAAGCGGCGAACGGGGCAGGGGAGTAGGGCAAAGAACGACCGAAGTAACCCGTCCACGCCTCGAACGAGGGTTGTCCATGCAAGACCGGCGGCACGTTTCGCTCGCGATCGCTGCGGTCGCACTCGTTTCCCTCACGCTCGGCGGCCGAGCCGTGCTGGCCGAGGAGCCGGCGGCGAAGGGCTTTATTGTCTTTCCGGTCACCACCGACTTGCAAAAGGCGCTGCTCAATTCGCACGTGCAGGGCTTTCTAGAACTCGACGTGGCCGAATTCGTACCGAAGAAAAAGTTTGAACCAGAGCGATTGGATCAGTCCGGGGTCGGCGACGAACTGACGGCCTTGGCTTGGAAATCCAAGGACCGCAAACCGGATCTGTACGTTTGCTATCGCTACGCCAACATTGAAGTCGCCGACGGCGAGCGTCAGAAGCTGGAAGCGGCCGTCAACAAGCTGTGCCGCGAGTGCGGCTTTGCGAAAACGCCGACATCCCAAACGTACACGGGAGAAACCCTCGCGCAATCGCTAGCAAAATTCCCGGACCTTCCTGACGATCCGGACGCCACCGAGCCGGCCAGCGAGGACGAGCGAGTGCGAGTCTATCCGGTGCGCACCCGGCTGTCGCGGCTGTTGCTCACCGGTGCCGAGACCGATTGTTTCGTCCTGCTCCGCCAGCCGATCGATGGCCGCTTCCGCCAATTGTCGCCGGCAACGCGCGATGCGCTCCGCGAGCGCGTCGGCCAGTTCGAGCTGCCGCAAAAACGCCAAGTTACTTTCGATTGCATGACGACAACTCCTGGCCAGCGGGTGGCCGAGAAATACTTTGTTCAGGCGGGCGGCGGACCCGACACCGTGACGCCGCTGGTCGAGGAGCTCGGCTTCCAGAAGGTTGGCTGGCGCACGACCCACATGAGCGTCAGCCCGGAAGACCTGCTCGGCAAGCCGGCCCCCGATTTCACGCTGCCCGCGCTCGCGGGGGGCGAAATCCATCTGCAAGAGGCGCTGCGCGGCCGCGTCGGCCTGATTGCCTTTTGGGGCGTGGCCTGCGGATCGTGCTGCGTCGAAGCCCGCTACCTCACGAAGCTGCACGATCAATACGCCGACCAGGGCCTCGCGGTGATCGGGGTGAACGGCTACGAAGAATCGAAAGAGGTGGTGGAGAAATTCGTCGCCGAGGCAGTCATCAAGCACCCCATCGCGATGATGGGCGGAGTCGTCGCGCGGGTCGATTACACCGTCGCCTCCTACCCGATAACCTATTTCGTCAATCGCTCCGGCACGATCGTCGACTATCATCTCGGCTTCGAAGCGGGCGACGAAAAGCACCTGGCAGAAACGGTCACCGGGCTGCTGGGCGAAGCGAAAGATTCGGCCGCAGCAAAGTGAAGCGGCGGCGTACCGGCGGCAATGCTTCGGAGACGCGGCAGCGCTGGCCAGCGCCCAGCGGCCGTCAAAGAACGTCTCAGCGCGAAAAAAACCCCGACTTGGGCGAGTCACTTCGCCCAAGTGCGGGGCGTCCTTCTCTGACATCTGAGCCGAGATGCCAGATCGCTCATGGTTTCTTGCCGACTCCTTGGCCGCAGGCCGGTCAGGCTTCCTGGATGAATTGGAAGCCGTGGTAGGCTTCGTTGCCGTGCTCGCCGAAGTCCAAACCTTCGGCTTCTTCCTCCGGCGTCACCCGCAGGCCGATCACCAGCTTGATGCCGTAGAAGCAGATCGCGCCGGTCACCAAGGCCCACAGGAACACCGAACCGACGCCAATCGCCTGCACGACCAGTTGGTCGGCGTTGCCGCCGGTGAACAGCCCCGGCTTGGGCATCGCCTCGCCGGTGCCGATCGAGAACAGCCCCAGCGACAACGTGCCCCAGGCGCCGCAAACGCCGTGCACCGAGATCGCGCCCACCGGGTCGTCAATCTTCAGCGTGTGTTCGATGAACACGACCGACAGCACCACCAGGACCCCGGCCACGCCGCCGATGATGATGGCGCTCGGAATCGACACCCACATGCAAGGCGCCGTGATTGCCACCAGGCCGGCCAGTACGCCGTTCAGGGCCATCGAGGCGTCCCACTTGCCGAACATCGCCTTGGCGGTGAACAGCGCCAGAATGCCCCCCACCGCGCCCGCCGCGTTCGTCGTGCAGGTGATGTGGGCGATCGACACGCCGTCGGCCGCCATCGTGCTGCCCGGGTTGAAGCCGAACCAACCCAGCCAGAGGATGAATACCCCCAGCGTCACCAGCACCAAATTGTGCCCCGGAATCGCCTTCGGCTTGCCCTCGGCGTCGAACTTGCCCAACCGCGGGCCGAGCACGAACGCTCCCACCAGCGACAGCCAGCCGCCCAAGCTGTGCACCACCGTCGAGCCGGCAAAATCGAAGAATCCCTTCTGGGCCAGCCAGCCGCCGCCCCAGATCCAATGCCCCGAGATCGGGTAGATCACCAGCGAGATGACGATGCTGTAGACCATGTACGAGAGGAACTTCGTCCGCTCGGCCATGGCCCCCGACACGATCGTGGCCGCGGTCGCGGCGAACACCAATTGGAAGAAGAACTTCGCCTCCAGCGGCACCGCGGTCCAGGAGATCGGGTCGAAGTTGGTCGTCTCCTTCATCGTGCCGTCGGGCTGTTCCACCTGGGCCGGCGTCTCCTTGAGCATGAACCCGCTGTCGCCGACGAAGCTGTTGCCGATGCTGAACATCAACCCGAAACCGACCGCCCAATAGGCGATGCTGCCGAAGCAGTAGTCGAGCAAGTTCTTCATGCAGATGTTCACGGCGTTCTTGGCCCGCGTCAGCCCCGTTTCCACCAGGGCGAAACCGGCTTGCATCCACATCACCAGAAATCCGCCGATCATCACCCACACCGTGTCGAGCCCGACGCTCAACATGTCGAGGTTCTTGTTGAAGCCGGGGGGCTCGGCCGTGGCCGTGGCGGCGGCCGCCGCTTCTTCGACCTTGGCCTCGGCGGCGTTGGTCTCGGGGGTGCCCGGCTCGTCGGCCCGCACGCCGTTGCACGCCAGCAGGGCCGACAACAGCGTCAGCACGGTCAGGCTTGCGGGAAATCTCAAGGACAATAGGCTCATAAAAGGCTCTCGCTTTCAGAGGGACGAAAAAAGGACAACGACATTCCAGCGCGGGCGCGCAGCGCGACCGCGGAAAGGCACTCGGCGCGACAAACAGCGCAGCCAGCGCGCAAACGTTCGAGGCGTGGCATCGCGAGGCGCGCACGAACTGGCCCAAGACCAATCGCGCGAAGCGATGCGCGGGTTCAGCTACTGCGCAGCAGGGGCGCAGAGCTTAGCGGCAGGCGTGTACCCCGCCGGCATTGCTGACGTAGAGCGTCAGATAAAGAGTGTGCTCGGTCGATGGATTCACGTTCACGACTTGAGGCATCACCAAAAACTCCATCGCACGAACCAAGAACTGTGCGACGGGCTCGAATGCAATCACCGTGCCAACGGCCGCGGGGCGGCGGCAAGCGGCGCTTCATGTCGGCGCTTAAACTCCGGTGGTGAAAAACCGTTACGATTCTTGCCGCGCGCTTCGGCGACGCGCCCGCCGACGGTCCGCCGCCGCGCCTTCGCCAGCGACTTAAGCAGCCGTGCGCCGCAAAAGCGCGCATTTCAACCAACCGTCCCCACTTTTGGGCCTTGCCGCGCATCGCCCCATCAGGAAGGCTGCCCCCGTCGCTTCGGATGCTGCTTGAAGGCGATGGCAATCCGGTTCCAGGCGTTCATCACCGAGACGATCAGCGTCAGATCGACGATCTGCTGCTCGCTATAGTGCGGCGCCAGGGCCTGATAAAGTTCGTCGGGGGCGTGCCCCTCGGAAATATCGGTCAGCGCTTCGGCCCAGCCGAGGGCCGCCACTTCGGCCGGCGTGAAAAAATCGCACTCCCACCAGGTCGCGACCAGATCGAGCCGTTGCTGCGTCTCGCCATGCGAGCGGGCCTGGGTCGCATGCACGTCGACGCAGTAACCGCAGCCATTGATCTGCGACACCCGCAGCTCGACGAGCGCCCGCAGCTTGGGCTCGATGCTGCCAAAGTTTCTGCCGACCGCCCCCAGGGCCTCGATCGCCGGCCGGTTGAGCTCCGCATAATTGGCACGCGTCGTCATCGTCGTTCCTCCAGCAAGAGTTTGGCGGTCGAATACTCCGCCACGCGGCAGTCGTGGCCCCGTCCGCCTGCGCTCGATTGTGCATCGATTCGCCGCCGCACGGAAGCGGCCAAGCGGTGGGATAGGGGAGGGCGCATCGCCCGCGCCGGCGGTTTGTGCGATAATCAATCGCATCACGTCGGTTCATTTCCGTTCGGCTCAGCAAGTTCGCCGTCCCATGCCGCAGCCCTTGTTTCTCGACCGATCGACCACCACCGGCCGCCTGCTGGTGACGAACGGCATCCTGTTCGCCGCCGTCTGCCTGTTTTTTGGCGGCGTGGGAATCGGCCTCGCCTTTGGCGAATACGAGCGGCTCGACGGGCCATTCGTGGCGGCATTCTTTCTAGTGCCGGGGCTCACGCTGGGTTGGCTGGAATATCGAGCGACGATTTCGCGCGGCACCACCGCCGCCGCGACGCTGGGGGTATTGCTGTTCCCGGTCGCGCTCGTGCTGCTGGGCGTCGGCTTCGTCAACGATTTCGGTAAAACGACGCTCATCGGCTGCTGGTTTCTGCTCTCCAGCCTGGGCGGATTTTATCGCTGCGTCGAACTCGCCAGGGTCCGGCAGCGGCGACTGATCGGCGAAGCGCGGCCGGGGCCGCGCGGGGCCGCGGGCCCCTGGGACGCGTTGCGTCCGTCGGCGTGGCGTCCTGCTGCCTGCCGTTGGCCGGCGGCGGCACTGGCCGTGATCGGCGTGGGAACGGTGACCGGGCTCGAGGCAAACGCCCCGCACCGCAAGGCCGAAGTTTTTGTGACATTCACTCCCACTCGCCGGCCCGTTCCGACCGCCGAAGCCCGCGGCGTTCCGAC
>DATJTR010000327.1:0-5665 GCA_035503215.1 Pirellulales bacterium | reverse complement strand
CCACCCGCCAGCAAGATTCTTGGGCGACCTTCTGCACCGCCGTTGCGATGGGCACGGCCGATTTGGCCAAGAACAAAGACAAGTTCAACGGCAAGAATCCCGACTACCAGTTGGTGCCGATCGCGGCGGCCCGCAAGATCGGCATCCTGCCGATCGCCTTCGATTCGGCCGAGACGTTCAAAGCCAACACCGCCGAGTAATCCCACGGCGGCAGGGGCCCGCGCTCCCAAGTGCAAACCCCGCGATTCTGACGACGAAAGCAAATCGGGCCGTGCCTTTTGGGCGCGGCCCGATGCGTTATTGCCGAAGGAGTTTTCATACACTCCTAAGAAATCCATTCGCCTGGCCGCCATTCGCTGCACAAATGCCAACGGCAGGGCGAATCGGCCTGCCCAAGCATGGCGTGGTCACCGCGTGCAAGCGCCGTTCGCCTATAATCGCAGGGGTCCTTACACTCGAGGACAACACGCCCCACGATGTTTTGTATCCTCTACCAAGATCACGACCTGCTGGTCCTCGACAAACCGTCCGGCTTGCTCTCCGTTCCCGGTCGTGGGCCTGACCTGCAAGATTGTCTTAGTAGCCGGGTGCAAGCCGCGCATCCCGAGGCACTGGTCGTGCATCGGCTCGACCGCGATACGTCGGGCCTGATCGTGATGGCCCGAAATCCTGCGGCCCAGCGGCATCTCGGCGAACAATTCGCCCACCGCACGGTCGAAAAGCATTATCTGGCGCTGGTCTTTGGCCAGCCGGCCGAACGGTCCGGTACCATCGACCTGCCGATGCGGAAAGATTTCGAACATCCGCCACGGCACCGAATCGACCCGGCGTTTGGCCGTGCGGCCGAAACCGCCTGGCGGGTGATCGAACTGTTTGTCGATCGCAGTCGCTTGGAAATCGTGCCGCGCACCGGCCGCTCGCATCAAATCCGCCTGCACCTGGCCACGATCGGCCATCCGATTCTGGGAGACAATCTTTACGCCCACGACCAGGCCCGCGCCATGAGTCCACGCCTCATGCTTCACGCCGCACGATTGTCCCTCTCGCATCCCGCAACCGGCGAGCGTCTCTCCTGGTCGGCAAACTGTCCGTTTTAAAGCGGGCACTCTCCGGTCGTCTTAGCCACCGGTACAATATGGCCAGCAGTCTGCAAACGCTGTGGTGCTTCGCAAAGGAGACGGCCATGCCCCGAGTAGTACGCTTTCATCAAATCGGCGGCCCGGAAGTGCTGAAAATCGAAACCGTCGATGTGCCGCCTCCCGGCAAGGGAGAAGTGCGGATCGCGGTCAAGGCCTTGGGGCTGAATCGGGCCGAGGCGATGTTTCGTAGCGGCCAATACCTGGAAGATCCCCAGCTTCCCGCCCGGCCCGGCTATGAAGCGGCCGGCACGATCGAATCGGTCGGGCCCGGCGTCAGCGGCTTCCAAGCGGGGGACGCGGTGAGCACCATCCCCTCGTTTTCGCAAAACCAGTATGGCGTGTATGGCGAACTGGTCGTCGTGCCGGCTTCCGCCGTCGCCAGGCATCCGGCGAATCTCTCATGGACCGAAGCGGCGGCGATCTGGATGCAATACGTCACGGCCTACGGCGCTATCATCGACATTGCCGGACTGGGGCAAGGTGACACAATCCTGATTCCCGCCGCGTCCAGCAGCGTTGGCCTGGCAGCCATCCAACTGGCCAACATGGTCGGGGCGACGCCGATCGCGCTCACTCGCACGGCCGAAAAAAAGCAGCAGCTCCTCGAGCTCGGTGCCGCCCACGTCGTCGCCACCGCCAGCGAAGACCTGGTCGCCGAAACGATGCGCCTCACCGGCGGTAAGGGTGCCCGCGTGGTGTTCGACCCGGTCGGCGGTCCGACCGTAGCAAAGCTTGTCGCCGCGATGGCCCAGAAAGGGATTCTGTTTCAGTATGGCGCGCTCAGCCCCGAACCGACGCCGCTGCCACTCTTCCCCTTGCTGGCCAAATTGCTCACCATTCGCGGTTACGTGCTGTTCGAAATCACGGGCGACCCGCCGCGGCTAAAGAAGGCGGTCGATTTCGTCGTCGGCGGTCTGGCCTCGGGCAAGCTGAAGCCGGTCATCGCCAAGACGTTCGCGTTCGACGACATCGTCGCCGCCCATCGCTATCTCGAATCGAACCAGCAGATCGGGAAGATCGTCGTCACGGTGTAAACCGGACTGTCGGAAGGCGGGATCTCCTAGCACGGCGATCCACGATGCCAGCATGCGATAGCCACCTTGACCCCGTCAAAAGTTGTATCTACAACAAATGATCGGGAGAACGCTCATGAGCAAGACTGCCATCGATACCATTGCCAGCCAGTGCCTCGGGGCGCGCATCCGCTTGCTGAACCGCCTCATCAGCGGGGTCTACGATCGCGCCCTGCGGCCGCACGGCCTGCGAATCAGCCAATTGAACGTGCTGGTCTCCACCGCCGCTCGTGGTCCGCTACGGGCCAGCGAACTGTGCCGCCTGCTGAAACTCGAGAAATCGACCCTCAGCCGCGATTTGGAGCGCCTGATCGAGCAGGGTTGGATCAGCCGCTCGCCGCAACTGGAGATCACCGCCGCGGGCCGCCGGCACATCGCCCAGTGTTTGCCCGCCTGGCGCCGGGCTCAACGCGAAGCCCGCCGCTTGCTGACGCCACCTGTAGCCGACGGCACGATGGAAGTCGTCGGCCAGCTTTGGCTTAATGAAGGACTGTAAAGGCCGCTAGCAGGCACGGTCACGCCCGCACGCCTGGCTAACCGATAAGAGTTGTATATACCACCGTCGTTCATCCAACATTCTCGGCAGCCTGAGATCCCGCCGCCGCTAGCGGCACTCGACGAAACACCATGAAATATCGCCGCGTCGCGATCACCGGCTTGGGCCTTGTCACGCCACTGGGAATGCATGTGCCGCGGTTCTGGCAAGAGCTCTGTGCCGGCACCAGCGGCGTCAGCACGATCGAGCGCTTCGACCCGGCGGCCTTTCGCAGCCGCATCGGCGGCGAGGTAAAAGATTTCGAGCCCGAGAAGATTTTGGGCGTGCGCGAAGCCCGGCGGCTCGACCGGTTTGCTCAGTTCGCACTGGTCGCTGGCCGCGCGGCCGTGGCCGATAGCGCCCTCGATTTTTCCGGCGAGGATCCGTGCCGCTGCGGCGTGTCGCTGGGCTGCAGCGTCGGCGGCATGACCGAGTTCGAAGAGCAGCACGATCGCTACCGCACGAGCGGGCCGGGCCGCCTGAGCCCCTTCATGATTCCCCGCTTCATGCCCAACGCCGCTTCCGGCACTCTGTCGATCGAGTTGGGTCTCCAGGGACCGAATACCACGATTTCCACCGCCTGCGCCTCGGCCAACCAGGCGGTCGAGCACGCGCTGGGCCTGCTGCGATCCGGTCAAGTCGACGTCATGCTGTCCGGCGGAGCCGAAGCGGCGCTCACGCCGCTGGCCTTGGGTGGATTCTGCGCCGCCCGCTCGCTCTCGACCCGTAACGACGACCCGCGGCGTGCCAGCCGCCCCTTCGACCGCGATCGCGACGGTTTCGTGCTGGGCGAAGGGGCCGGCATTGTCGTGCTCGAAGCGTGGGAGCATGCCGAGCGCCGCGGCGCCACGATCTACGCCGAGCTGCTCGGCGCCGGCACCAGCTCCGACGCCTACCACATCGCCGCCCCCCATCCCGACGCCCGCGGTGCGATCCGCGCCATGCGGCTGGCTCTCGACGACGCCGGCCGGAACCCCGCCGACGTGCAGTACGTCAACGCACACGGCACCAGCACCGACGTCGGCGACGTCTGCGAAACCTTGGCCATACGGCAGGTGTTCGGCGAGCATGCCGGTCGCCTGGCCGTGAGCAGCACGAAAAGCATGATCGGCCACCTGCTCGGCGCCGCCGGGGGCGTCGAGCTGATCGTCACCGCTCTCTCGGTCCGTGACGGCCTGGTGCATCCGACCATCAATCTCGACGCGCCCGACCCGGCCTGCGATCTCGACTATGTCCCCGGCGCCGCCCGCCCGCTGGCGATCGACTGCGCCGTGTCGAACAGTTTTGGCTTCGGCGGCCACAACTGCTCGCTGGTCGTTGGCCGCGTGAAATGACTGTTCATTCATCGCACAATTCTTCATTGCACATGCGGAGAGGACGACCATGCACGGAACGCTAACGCTGAGGCGCCGCGTCGTGATCACCGGATTGGGCTGGGTCACGCCGCTGGGCAGCGACGTGGAAACCGTCTGGCGTCGGCTCTTGGCGGGCGAGTCGGGAGTGGCCCCGACCACGCTCTTCGATCCGGCCGGTTTTCCCACCACCATCGCGGCCGAAGTGAAGGATTGGAACCTCGCCGCCGCGGGCCTCGATCCGGCTCGCTGGCGCCATCTCGGCCGGCATCCGCAATTCATGCTCGCCGCGGGCCAGCGGGCGATCCAGGATAGCGGCATTCTCGATCGATCGTTCGATCCAGCCCGGTTGGGCATTTATCTCGGCAGCGGCGAAGGAAACGCCGACTTCGCCAGTTTTTGCAACCTGCTCGACGATTCGCTTCCCTTGAACGATGTCGACCTGGCCCGCTACACCCAACTGGCCCTGGAGCGGCTCGACCCGACGGCCGAGGCAGAACAAGAACCGCACATGACCGCCTATCACCTGGCCAGCCTGTGCGATGCGCAGGGCCCGGTGTCGAACACCCTCACCGCCTGTGCCGCCAGTGCCCAGGCCGCGGGGGAAGCGGCCGAATTGATCCGTAGCGGCAAGGTCGACATGATGCTGGCCGGCGGCTCAAGCAGCATGATCCATCCCTTCGGCGTCAGCGGATTTTCGCTGCTCACGGCCCTCAGCACGCGCAACGCCACACCGGCCACAGCCTCGCGGCCGTTCGATCGCGACCGCGACGGCTTCGTACTGGGCGAAGGAGCCGGGGCGGTCGTGCTCGAAGCGTTCGACCACGCCCAGGCTCGCGGCGCTCGCATCTACGGCGAACTGTGCGGCTACGGCAGTACCTCCGACGCCTACCGCATTACCGACGTGCATCCCGACGGCCGCGGCGCCGCGCGGGCCATGAGTCTGGCCCTGGCCGACGCCGAGCTGGCTCCCGACGCGATCGATTACATTTCCGCACACGGCACCAGCACCGACGCCAACGACCGGCTGGAAACGCTGGCCATCAAAAAGACTTTCGGCCCGGCCGCCGAGCGCATTCCCGCTTCGAGCATCAAAAGCATGACCGGCCACCTGATCACGGCCACGGGCGTAATCGAAATGATCGTTTCCCTTTTGGCCATCCGCGACGGCGTCGCGCCACCGACGATCAACCTGGAAACGCCCGATCCCGCCTGCGATCTCGACTACGTTCCCAATTCCGCCCGCGAACTGCCCTGCCGGCACGTTCTCAGTAACAGTTTCGGCTTCGGCGGCCAGAACGTGACCCTGGTGCTGGGGAGGATGTGAGCAAACAAAACATATACAACAAAAGGGGACATTACTAATTGTTTCAGCAACGCGATTGGTTATTCAGTAATGTCCCCTTTCTCACGCCCTAAATTCTTGCCTCCTCAGCAGAATCTGTGGGCGAGTTCCGGCTGAGGTAGGTTGCCAAGTTGATGGTACAACGCGAGTTCGATGGTTTCGTATTCGCGAAAGCCGTAGGACTTTCTCATGGTCAGTTTCGCCTTGTTGTTAAAACCCTC
>DATJTR010000326.1:0-8262 GCA_035503215.1 Pirellulales bacterium | reverse complement strand
TTCTTGCCGGCCAGTTGGAGAAAATCGTTCACGTTTCGATCCTCGGGCAATCTTCGCGTGGCCAGGTATTATTGGGCCCCGCACATCGACTGGGCCGAAGGGCGACCAACGGGAGCCCTGAAACACAGGGCGTTGGAGGTCGATCGCCGAGCCCATTCATGTGGCAGTCATCAATAATCGGCCACGGCCAGCGTGCAGGCAAATTCCAGCCGGGCTGCCAGTTTGCCGCCGCAGGTAACCTTGCCGGTCAGAAAAAAGGCGTCGGCCAGCCGCTCGTTCAATTCGACTTCGACATCGATCGTCTCCCCCGGCCGCACGATCCGCTTGAATCGCACGTCGTTCATCCGCGTGGCCACCGGCACGCGGTCCTCGGCAACGTGTGATCCCTGGGATGCTAAAATGCCGGCGATCAGCACGGCCCCGGCCTGCATCACCGCCTCGCACAGAAGCACGCCGGGCGTAATCGGCCGCCGGGGATAATGGCCGGCATAAAAATACTCGTCGCCGCGAAAGGTTTTGCGGCAGTGGATCGAGCGCTCGTCGCGCGACACGATCTCGTCGAGCAACAGAAACGGCTCGCGGTGCGGAATGGCGGCTTGGATTTCGGCCAGGGTCATGTCGCGGCGGGCGCGGCGGCACGGCCGGCTTTCATCAGCAGTGCATCGACGTCGTTGGCCACGATCACGCCATAGTTCATCGCCCCCAGCCAGCCCGACATGATGATTCCCACGCTGCCGGCATGGAACAGTCCCTGCACCTGTTCGGGCAGAGCCCGGCTGACGGCCAGCCCTTCGAACTTCGTGCCGAAGCTGGCCCCTTGAATGTGCTGCGTATAGTGGCGGAAGGTGAGCGGCGTCGAGGCTTCGGCATGGTCGAGGATGTCGCGGATGTTTGGAATGTATTTCGTCGCCGCCTCGATCGTCGTTTCCACCAGGTCCTGCTTGCTCGCCTCATAATCCGCGGGGGCGAGATCGGCCCAATCGCGATAGTTGGCGTTCGTGCTCGACACGATCAGCGAGCGGTTGCTGCCAGGCCGCGTGCGGGGGTAATAGAACGAATAGGTCCGGCTGGTGATGTCCCGGCTCAACAGCCAGTCGGTGCGGAAGGCCGGCGCCGTGGAACTGAAAAGCAGATCGCCCAGGCTTTCGTCCAGCTCGACCCCCGGCTTGAGGGCCATGTACACCTGGCAGCTCGAATTGTTCAGTCGCACCGCCTGCGCGTCGTCCACGAACTTGCGGTCAAAGTGCTCTTCGCCGACCAGATTGAACACGGTCGATTTCAAATTGGAGTTCGACACCACCGCGCCGCACTCGATCGTCCGCCCGGCCACTTCCACGGCCCGCACCCGGCCGTCGCGAACGACGATCCGCTCGGCCCCGGACCGAATCCGCACGTCGACTCCTTGCCGCAGCATTTCTTCGTGCATCAGCCGAATCAGCCGGTCGGTCCCTCCCTGGAACGTGAAGACCCCTTTCGACATGAAATTCGAAAACACGATGCCGTAGCTGATGGCCGGGTCTTCCAGCGTCGAGCCGTTCGCATAGGTGATCGGCTCCATCAGGAGCCGCACCACGTCCTGCCGGCCGGGAAAAAACCGCTCGAACAATTCGCCGACGCTCGTCGATTGATCGTCGTAAAAATTCATGTTCCGCGCGGTATCGAAAAACGCGGTCACCTGCTCGGCCGGCACCTGGAACTTCTCGGTGAGCAACCGCGTGAAATCCTGCCGGTCGAAGGTCGTGGTCAGCGAGAACATCGGGTTGTCGAAGCGGATGTTCTTGAGTTGCACGATCGAGTCGGCGATCTCACTGGTCCAATACCGCCGGCAGCTTTTCACCATGCCGACGGGAAAACCGTGCAGCGAGATGTCGAAGATGTGCCCTCCCGGCCGCTTGAACCAGGTGGCCATCCCTCCCAACTTGTAGTGCTGCTCGAGCAAGAGCACGCTGCGCCCGGCGCGGGCCAAGGTCACCGCCGCGGTCAGGCCGGCCAGACCGCTGCCGATCACAACGCAGTCGTAATAGGAGCGAGCCCCTTGCAGAAAATCTTTGGGCATGGCTGGTTAGGGGTGCTCGGGAGGGCGGGGCGCGACCGTTCGACTGGACCGCTCAGCCTACCATCCGGCGGGCGGGGTGAAAACCGGGGGTGCTGGCTGGCCGACGGCGGTTGGACAGGGCGTGGAGATGCTCGCGGCAAGCCGTTATCGCGGGGGCCGCGGCCGTTTAATCCTTCTTGCGGAGCAAATGCCGGTTGACGACCATGATCCCGCTGGTCATCGCGCCAATGATGCCGAGCATCCCCTGGTCGGAGCCGCAGATGAACAAGTTCTTCAGATGGGTCGTGCCGGTCCACTGCTTTTGGGGCGCGCCATAAACCGCCCCGTTTTCGTGACCGGTGAAGCGGCGGATCGTGCAGGGGGTGAACGTATCGCTGTCGATCACCGATCCACGAAAGTCGGGCAAAAACCGAATGGCCGACTCGGTCAGCCGATCGTACCACGACTGCTTGGCCTGCCGATAGTCTTCCTCGCCCATGCTCCGCCAGCGGTCGAAATTGGCCAGGGCCGTGATGCGGATCATCCCGTCATCGGCCGGCTCGTCGTACAAAAAATTGTTGGGCGAGCAGATCACGCCGCTGCGCACGTCGACCAGGTCGTCAGGCTTTTGCCAGTGGAATTTTTCACTGTCGTTGAAGAACACCACGGTTTGCTTGCAGCCCAGCTCGCTGGGCGGCACGTTCAAGGTCGAAAGCGCTTCGAGGAACGAAAGCTGGCCGGCCGGCCGCGTCTTGGCGACGGCCGGTCCGTCGCACATTCGCATCGTTTCCACCCAGCCAGCCGACGAAAGCACGTCGTGCGCGGCCAGTTCCTCTCCGTCGTCGAGCTGCACGGTGCGCACGGCACCGGCGGCCGTCGCCAAGCGACTCACGCCGGCCCGCAGCCGCAGTTCTCCCCCCAGCTCGCGAAACTTCCGCACCAGGTGTTTGAGGATCAAGCGAATGCCGGCAAACGGTCGGGCCAGGCCCTCGATCAGGATGCTGCGGAAGAGGACCGAAAAATGCCCGAACTCCATGTCGTGCTCGCCCGGAGCGCCGTAAAACATCAACGGGCAAAACAGCATCTCGGCCAAGAGGGGATCGCGAATCGTTTCGCCGACCACGGCCCGGGCCGAACGCGCCGATCCCGGTCCGCCGACGTCGTCGTAATCGATCAGGCGGTCGACCAGCCGCTGGAAGTTGTCGATCTCGGCCGGAAACGCCCGCCGCACTTCGGACTTGAGATACTCGAAATCGTTGCGAAAGCCCAGTGTGACGTCGGGAAAGGCGATCGACGAGCCGACCTGCGGCACCAAGGCGAAATCGTCCCAGCGCAGCCGCAGTTGCCGCAGCAATTTCGCCAGCGGACCTTTTTTTGAGCCGGGCGGCGCGAAGTTGGTCACCGCGTGCAGGCCGACGTCGTAATTGCGCCCCCGCAGGCGGTAGAACGAGTTCAGCCCGCCGATGGTGGTGTGCCGCTCGAGGATGCACACCCGCTGCTCGTAATAGGCCAGACGGATGCCGGCCGCGAGGCCCGACAGCCCGGCGCCGATGATGATCGTGTCGTACATCTGCCCGTGCTTACGGTTTTGCCGGAGCGATGTCCCGCATCAGCGGTTCGAGATAGCGAACGGTACTTTGCATCGAGGCCAATTCCATGTAATCGTCCTCGGGAATCTGCACCCGATACCGCTTCCGCAGTTCCATCACGATGTCGAGAAAGTCCATGCTGTCGAGCTCGAGTTGCTCGCGCAGGGGGACGTCATCCTTCAGCTCGCTCAAATCCTCATCGGGAGCGATGTCGCCCAGGATATCGAGAATCACCTCTTTGATCTCCGCCGGACTCATGCCGTACCTTCTCCCTTAATGCTTGCTGGCCGCGCCCCCCGGGCGGTCTGGGTGTGCGGTGTGCCTACACGCGCTTGACGATCACGACCGAATTGATCCCCAGCATCCCAAACGAATTATTCAGAATATAGTCGACCCGGCCGAGTTCGCGAGGCTGGTTCAGTACCAGCCCGTCGAGCGCGCATTCCGGATCGAGCCGATCGACGTTGATCGTCGGATGACAGACGCGGTCTTCGAAAGCCAACAGGTTGCCGGCCAACTCCAAAGCGCCGGCCGCTCCCATGGCATGCCCCAAGTAACTCTTTGCGTTGTTGAAATAGGTCGTCGGCGAATCGGCAAACACGCGCCTGAGGGCGGCACATTCCTGGGCGTCTCCCGCCCCGGTGCCGGTGGCATGCGTGCTGACGATGTCGATCTGCTCGGGCCGGATGCGCGCCCGCCGCAGCGCCGCCTCGACGCACTCGGCCTGCCGATCGGCGTAGGGGAGCACGAAATCGTGGGCGTCGCTGTTCATCGCATAGCCGGCCACTTCGCCAAAAATCTTCGCGCCGCGGGCCCGGGCGTCGGCCATCCGTTCCAGCACGAACATGCAGCCCCCCTCGGCCACCACGATGCCGGTCCGGTCCATGTCGAACGGCCGCGAGGCCTTGGTCGGATCGGCGTGGCTGGCCAGTGCCCCTTGGCTTTTGAAACTGGCAAAGATGCCGAAGGTCCGCACGCTTTCGCTCACGCCGCCGGCCAGGGCCACGTCGCATTCTCCCAGCCGCAGCATCTGCGCCCCTTGAATGATGCCCGCGTTGCCGGCGGCGCAGGCCGCGCCGATGGTGTAGTGCGGGCCGGTCACCCCCAGATTCAGCGAGATTTCGCCCGCCGGATTGTTGGCCACGGTGCGGGGATTGTGGTGATGCGACCAGAACTTGGTGTCGTAGTCGAAACCTTTGAGCTCGAAAATCTCGTTCTCGGTCTCGACGTTGCCATGCTCGGTCACGCCGACATAGATGCCCACCCGCGTCTTGTCGATGTTGGGCCAATCCAACCCCGCGGCGGCCACCGCCTCTTGGGCCGAATAGATGGCGACGCTGCCGGCCCGGGTGCCCCGGCGGACGTCTTTTTTCTTCTGATACCGGAATTCGTCGAAATTGCAGACGCCGGCCACGGTTTCGCCGACATAGCGGATCTCATACCGCGAAACGCCGCTGCGGCAGGCCAGCAGGTTCTCGCGGAACTCGTTCAGATCGTTACCGTTGGGCGCGGTCAGGCCGATGCCCGTGATAACGATCCGATCGTGATCCCCTCCGGCGGCAATCATGTCCCAACTTCCTTGCCCGCAGCGTGTGGCGAATCAGCCCGGCCGGCACCTGTCGCCCGTAGGGGGGCGATCCTATCGAGCTGGCCCACCCGCGGTTCGTCGTGCAACGTCTTGCTAGTAAAGCCGTTCAAGCTACCGGCTCGGGGCGCTTTCCGCAAGCCGGCGGCCTGAATCTCGGCCATTCCAGGCTTTATCGCGGCCGTTTTCCAGGCTCGACGGAAATCGGATGATTTGCTGAGCCTTCCCGCCCGAGTCATGCCCGCGTCCGCGCCTTTCCGGAACCCATGGCTTCGCCCTGTGGTTTGCTTGCCATTCAGGGCTGCCGTTGCCACAATCGGGCGCCTAGATTGAGCCGGCTCGTCCGCTACCGCACAATCCGAGAATCGCATGGAAGCCTGGGAAGACGAACTTCGCCAACTTCTGGCCGACGGCCGCAAGATCGACGCCATCCGCCTCTACCAACAGCAGAAGGGCGTCTCGCTCCCCGAAGCCAAGGATTGGGTCGAGCGGGCACTCGGCGAAAAACCGTCCGAACTCGATCCCGCTGCCGCCGGCGAGCTGGACCAGCAAGTGCTCGATCTCTGCCGGTCGGGCAAACTGATCGAGGCCATCAAGCTCTATCGGAGCCAAACCGGACTGGGCCTGAAGGAGGCCAAAGACGCAGTCGAGGCCCTCGCCGCACAACACGGCGTCTCTATGCCCAAGGGCAGCGGCTGTGCCGGCGTGCTCCTCGTGTTGATTGCCGCGGCGTTTGTCGTCTGGGCTCGTTGGCCGAGCTAAGGCTCGTTGACCGTCGCCCCTTTCCACGACTCGGCCAGGCGCAGCATCCCCTCGGCGGTCGATACGGCCGGCACGTAACCCAAGTCGCGACGCGCCGCGTCCAGATTGAAGTAATGGCTCTCGGCTAATTGGCTGGCCAAAAACCGCGTCATCGGCGGCTCGCTTTTGATTCCGAGCAGCGTGTAGATTGCTTCGCACGCTGCCCCCACGCGCCAGGCGGACCCAAAACTGATCGACCGCTTCACCGGCTGTAGCCCCGCCAGCGCGAGCAGTTCGTCGATCCACTGCCAGCAGTTCACCGGCTCCCCCTGGCTGATGTAGTACGCCTTTCCTCCCGCGCGACCGGCCGCCAAGGCCTCGGCCGCCAAGAGGTGGGCCGCCGCGGCGTTTTCGACATACACCATGTCGATCCGATTCGTTCCGTCGCCGACGCGGCGCAGCCGGCCGGCTCGCGCTCGGGCCAACAGCCGCGGCACTAGATGATGATCTCGCGGTCCCCAAATCAGATGCGGCCGTAATGCGCAGGTCGCCAGCTCCGGCCCGTTCGCCGCGAGCACGGCTTGCTCGGCGAGCGCTTTGGAGTGGGGATAGTGGCACAGCCACCGCTCGGAGTACGGTCCCGATTCGTCGACCCCACACTGCGGCGTGCCGTCGAACGTGACGCTCGGGCTCGACGTGTAGACCAATCGTCCCACGCCTTCTCGCCGGCAGGCCGCGATGACGTTCTCCGTTCCCAGCGTGTTCGTGGCGTAGTAGTGCTGCCAGGGCCCCCAAATTCCGGCCACGCCGGCAACATGGAACACCACCTCGACGCCTTGGGCCGCCTGCCGCACTGCCTCGGGATCGCGAACGTCGCCGCGGGCGATCTCAATTCCGAGCTTTGCCAGCTCCGGCACATCGCGCCGCACCAGCACGCGCACGGTGTCGCCGCGCGCCGCAAGTTGCTCGGCCACATATTGGCCCAAGAATCCGCTGGCTCCGGTCACAAGCACGCGCATGCCGCTGATTCTCACGATTTCTTGCCGGCCATCCATTTGCTTGCGATGCGGAACCAGCCATTGGGGTCGACCAGCCCCAAGCTCGCTTCAGCAAACGGCACGAGCTTCTCGCGGAAAATCTTGGCGTTATGCCGGATGTCGACCGGCATCGCGCGAACGAACAAAAAGTCGTCGATCGCTCGCGTCAATTCGCGTTCTTTGGCGAGCGTTCGCAAATCGCTCACCAGGGCCAGCCTGGCCACGCGGCCGCGCGGCCGCCGCTCCGGCCAGCACTCGACCACGATCACCGGCCGCTGCGTGCCGGCCGGCCCCACGCCGACCAGTGCCGAACGATAGACGGCCGGATGCTGGTGCAAAATCTCTTCGCAGGGGGTGCTGTACATCGGTCCGGCGGCGGTCAACACGCGGTGCGCCACGCGGCCGCAAAACCAGAACCGTTCCTGCGCGTCGAAATAACCCGCGTCTCCCATCCGGTGCCACACCTCGGCCCCGTCCGCGATTTTGGCCAGCGCGTTCCATTCCCGCCGCGTGACATACTCACGCGTCACCACCGGCCCGGTGACGATCAATTCGCCGATTTCGCCCGCCGGCAGCGGCTCGGCCTCGGCCAGCGAGCCGATCGGGCCGTCGACGATCCGAATCACTTGCCAGCGAATGCCAGGAAATCGCCGGCCGACGCAGACGCCGCCGCCTTTGCGCGTTCGCTCCTGCGTCTCCCCCAGAATCTCGCTCGCCGAGATCGTGGCCACCGGCAGCGCTTCGGTGGCGCCATAGGGGGTGTGAATCTCGGCCCCCGCGGGCAAACACTTTTTCATTCGCGCAAGCACGTGGGCCGGCACCGGGGCACCGGCCGAGATGACGCGCCTGAGCGACTCGATCCGCTGCCCGCTCCGCTCGCAATCCAAGCCGACCCGATTCCAAATCGCCGGCGATCCGAACGACTGCGTCACCTGCCAATCGCGAATCGCGCTCGTGAATTTCCGCGGATCGACTTTGGCGGGCCGGGTCGGATCCATCGCCGGCACCACGGTGGTCACGCCGAGCGCACCGTTGAACAGACCGAACAACGGAAAGCCGGCCAGGTCGATTTCGCCGGGCGTGATGCCGAAACCTCGCCCCAGCTCTTCCACCTGCGCGTCGAAATTGCCGTGCTCGTACAGCACTCCCTTGGGTGGGCCGGTGCTGCCGGTCGTAAAAATGATCGCCGCCGGGTCATCGGGCCGCGTCGCCACCGGCTCGAAGTCGGCTTGCCCCTCAGCCCGCAGCGCATCAAGCGTCGTGCCGTCCCAAAAC
>DATJTR010000325.1:0-6561 GCA_035503215.1 Pirellulales bacterium | reverse complement strand
AGGCCGACTGGCCCAGGTGGTGGGAGTTCTATCGCAAGAAACTGCGCGAGGGGCGGCAAGGTTTCGTGATCACGCCGCTGGTCGAAGGGGACGACGGGGCGCTCGACAGCTTGGAGCAAAGTTTCGAGGCGCTGGCCAACGGCGAGCTGGAGGCGTTCCGGTTGGGGCTGGTGCATGGCCGACTGACGAGCCCCCGAAAGCAGGCGGCCATGGATGCCTTCCGCAGCGGTCAGACCCAAGTGCTGGTGGCCACGGGCGTGGTCGAGGTGGGAGTCGACGTGCCGAACGCCACGCTGATGACGGTGCTGGGTGCCGAGCGGTTCGGGCTGGCCCAGTTGCACCAGTTGCGGGGACGGATCAGCCGCGGCGTGCACCCGGGATATTGCTGCCTGCTCGCGCAATCGGCCAGCCCGGCCACGACGCGGCGGCTGTCGGCCCTGGTCGAATCGAACGACGGCTTTTATCTGGCCGAGACCGATTTTCAATTGCGTGGGCCGGGGGAATTGGTGGGCGACCGGCAGAGCGGGATGCCTGCCCTGCGGGTGGCCGACCTGGCGCGCGATCGCGACGTGTTGGAGCAAGCCCGCGCCGATGCCCAGGCACTGTTGGCGGCCGATCCGGGGCTGGCGGCCCCGGAGCATGAGTTGTTGCGCGAGCGGGTCGCGCGGCGGTATGGCCGATCGCTGGCCCTGGGAGACGTCGGATAATGCCGCGACGCACGCTGATCGTGTTGTGTTTGACCCTGCTGGTGTCGCTGGCCTGTTATCGCCGCACCCACCAGACGGCTTACGCCCGCTACTTCGCCGAAGTGATGGATTCGATCGATCGGTTTTATGTCGAGCCGGTGGACGACCAGAAGCTGTTCGAGGGGGCGATGCAGGGGATGGTCGGCGAGCTCGACCCGTTCAGCGGATACATCGGCCGCCGCGATGCGCGGCATTTTCAGCAGGTGGTGCTTGATCAGCGGTTCGACGGGGTGGGGATCGAGGCCTCGATCGATCCCAAGACCCAGGAGCCGCGGGTCTCGACGCCGCTCGCCGGTTCGCCCGCCTACGAGGCGGGAATTCGGGCCGGCGACCGGATCACGGCCATCGACGACCGCCCGACCGCCGGCCTCGGCTTGCGGCGTGTCAGCGAGCTGTTGCGCGGCCGGACGGGCGAAGCGGTGGCCCTGCGGGTGGTGCGAGGGGACGACAAAACTCCCTTGGAGTTTCTGCTCCGGCGGCGCGAAATCAAAGTCGATACCGTGCTGGGAGACCGACGCAACGCCGACGACACATGGAACTTTTTTCTGCCCGGTCACGACCGGATCGGCTATTTGCGGATCGCTTCGTTCGGCGAACGCACGGCCGAGGAAGTCGCCGCGGCGCTCGAAGGGTTACAGACCGGCGGCGTGCGCGGCGTGGTGCTCGACTTGCGCGACAATCCGGGGGGCCTGCTCGACTCGGCCGCCGAAACCGCCAGCCTGTTCCTGGCCGCGGGCGATTTGCTGGTCACCACCCGCGGCCGCGGCGGCAAGGAACTGGAGCGCTGGGTCGTCGAGCAGACCGGTCGCTACCGCGATCTGCCCGTCGTCGTGCTGGTGAATCACGACAGCGCCAGTGCCGCCGAAATCGTGGCCGCCGCCTTGGCCGATCACCATCGGGCCGCGATCGTCGGCGAGCGGACCTACGGCAAAGGGACCGTGCAGAGCGTGATTGCGACCGAAGGAGGCCGTAGCGTGCTGAAGCTGACGATCGCCACTTATCTGCGTCCCAACGGCAAGAACATCCATCGGCTCGATCGCAGCCAGCCGGGAGACGAGTGGGGCGTGAAGCCCGACGCGGGAGAAGAGGTCACGATGTCGGCCAAGGACCATGCCGCCTGGCTCGAGCGGCGCAAGGCCCGCGACGTGATCGATCGCCGGCCGTCGGCCGAAAAGGACGCCGATGCGGCGCTCGCCGATCCGCAGCTCGGCCGAGCGGTAGAGCGATTGGAGCAAGAGATCGACAGCGCGGATGGCGTGCCGCCCGACCCGAAGGCCGAGCCGTCGGCCGTGGGGCGCAGTGCGGCGGTCGGTCCGCGGCCACGGTGGTTGCCGTGCGGTCGCGGCGCGGGGTGAACCGGGCGAGCAATCTTGAGTCTTTGTCTCTGCAACCGGGCAACGGTGGCCCGACCAAAGAACCCAATCGACAGGGTCGCGTGCTAGCAGGAATCGTTGCAATTCTTACGCGCCGTGGCGGCCGCAAAGCTTGCCGAGTTTTGGCGGTATCCGCACGGTGTCGAGGCCACAAGTCGTTGTGCGGCAGGGCTGCACCACGGATTGAAACGGCTGTTTGCTTCTCCTTCCGCATATTTGGCCCGGCAGTTGCATTAAGGCGGTTTGCGTTTGGCTTGCGAGAGGCCAACGGTCCGCGAGTGACTGGTGGTGGACTCGCGCGGGCGAGATGAACCTGGACGCGATTGGATTCGTAAGAAAATCACGAACGGAAGCAAGGGTAATCGCAATGGCGCGGATTCACTGCACAGTCGTGGAGGCATCGGTCATGCCGGCCGATTTTTCAACCGGCTCCCAAGAGGCGTTCGCTCCGCAGCCGTCGGCCCTTGGGCCGGAGGCGCGCGAGCGGTTCGAATCGCGCTTGGAGCCGGTTTATTGCGATTTGCTCCCTTGGGCCGATCCGTACATTGCCGCCTTGGTGCGTGACCTGCAAGCAGCGACCGGAGGGATGTTGCCGCAGGCCTGGCCGCGAAGTTCGGCGCCGGAGAACAACGCCCCGCCGCGGCACCACGATCGTTGGCGGGATCAATTCCGCCGCGATTTCCGCGCGGACGATGGCCACTGGAGCGAAGCGGAATAAGGGGGCCGGCGGCGGAGAGGTGCCAGCGGCTCTACAGGGTAGAGGCAATTCATCAAAAACCACCTGACGCGCGGCGAGCGTCCAATTCCCCCTCGCTGGCTGCTCGTCGAGGTGGTTTCTTTTTGGGGTACGCGTTCGATCGTGGCGCGATTCCAAACTCACTAATCCGACGTGCTGGGCGAGGGTTCTTCGTCCGTATTCCTCGCTTGCGCTTCGGGTTAGTTTTGGAGTCCTGGGCGTCGCTCAGGCGACTTGCTTGCCAAAATGGTCGCGCAGCCGGTCGATGGTCCGGGCGACTTCGGCCGGAGCTTCGGCGGCCGGCAGCCGGTCGGCCGCGACCAAAAGCTCGGCCAGATGTTCGAGCGTTTCACGTGTGAGCGGGCGATAGAGGAGCATCAGCCGGCGCTCGACCAGATCTGCCAGTCGCGTGGCCCATTCTTGCTCGATCGCGTGGCGGACGAAGGCCAGGGGCAGATCGGTGCCGCGGACGCACTCGGCGGGATTCTCGGCCGAGGCCAGGATTGCAGCCGTGCGGGTGCCGCAGAGCTGCCAGAGATGTTCGATTGCCGTGGCCGGCAGGCCGCTGTGCTGGGCGATCTGCCCGCGCGCCCGGTTGGCTTCGGCCGCGGTGTGGGGCCAATTTTCCGCTCCCGGCAGCGGGCGGTTTTGCGAATTGGCCGTCACCGCTCGGCCCAGCTCGACGAGCAGCGTATCGGCCGCTTCTTCGCCCAGTGAACGGGAGGTGGTCAGCTTGCCGCCGACGATCGAATAGACCGGCGGCGAAGTGTTCGGATGACGCTTGAAGAAGTGTTCTCGCGTGATGCCGGCCGGGGCGGTGCCGCTCGACTGCGCGTCGACATGGGCCAGTGGCCGGACGCCGGCATAGGAGAGCGCGACGTCGGCCCGGGTGAGGGGGAACTGCGGGAAGACGTGCCGCACGGCTTGCAGCAGATAATCGAGCTCGGCGGGGCTGGCGACGGCGCTGCCCGGATCGCCCGCGTAAGCTTCGTCGGTCGTGCCGACGAGCGTTTGTCCGGCCCAAGGCAGAATGAAGACGGGGCGGCCGTCGTGCGCTTCGGCATAGATTGCCCGGCCGGCCAGCGCCGCGGCCAATTCGGCATGCGGCGTGATGAAGTGGCTTCCTTTGGTGCCTCCCATCAAGCGCTCGCAGGGAATGCTGAGCCGCCGGAGCGTGTCGTCGACCCAGGCCCCGGTGGCGTTGACGATCGCGGCCGGCACGAAGGGCGCGATTACCGGCTGTGCGCCGCCAACCGGAGCGATGCTGACGCGGCCCGCGTCGAGCCGGGCTTCGTGATAGGTGAAAACTTCGACGCGGGCGCTGTGCTCGGTGGCCGCCTGGCAGGCATCGCTGAGCAAGGCCAGCGCGAGCCGCTCGGGATAGGTCACCTGCGCATCGTAGTAGGAGGCCAGCCAATGATACTCGCGCGGGTTGACGGGCGGGCCGCCCGAATCCGCCGAACTGGTCGAGACCGGGTGGATGCGATGTTTCGGCAGGCTCGGATCGCGAGCGTAGAGGTCGTAAAGAATCAGGCCGAGATGCACGAGCCATAGGCCGCGGCCGTGGGCGGCTGGCGGGGCATCGTGGCCAAAAAACCGCAGCGCCGATTGCCAGATGCCGCTCGCGCGGGCGCGGATCGGCACGAACAGTTCCAAGGGCTGGACGAACTGCGGCGCAAGCCGCAGTAGCCGGCCTCGTTCGGCCAGCGACTCGCGCACCAGGGCGAAATCGCCGTATTCCAGGTAGCGCAGGCCGCCGTGAATCAGACGCGAGGAATAGCTGGTCGTGCCGGAGGCGATGTCGGCGGTGTCGACCAATACGACCGACTGGCCGTTCAGGGCCAACTCGCGAGCCAAGGCGCAGCCGTTGATCCCCGCGCCAAGGATCACGATCGTTTGCGAGCGGTCATCCATCCGCTACCGACGGGCCGTGCGGGCCGGCTATTGCGGGTTGTTGAGGGTTCGCTCCAGGTGCTGGACCTGGACGCGAGCGGTTTCCAAGCCGGGGTTGAGCCGCATCGCCCAGCGGAAGCTGTCGAGGGCCGCGCGGCGATCGCCCAGCCGCAATTGGGCCTGGCCAATCGTGGCCGCGGCCACGAAATGATAGGGATTGCGCTCCAGCGCCTGGCGGCAATCGTCGATCGCCAGCTCGAAATTGCCCAGGTTGAAGTGGGCCACGGCCCGCTGATGCCACGTTTCGGGCAGCTCTTCGACGGCGGCGATCAATTGCGTGGCCAGACGCACCGCCTCATGATGGCGCTGGGCGGCGTTCATGCGGACGATCGCGTTCAGCCGCCGACGTTGGCTGCTGGTTCCCCAGCGGGTCCACAGCAGGCGGATGTTGCTGTCGGCAATCATTCGCACGCCGCGATCCATGTCGCACAGGGCGCGGCCGAGCGTGGCGTTCGATTCGTAGCCACCGATCAATCCGACGGCCAACACCGCCGCCCGCCGCGTGACGCGAGCGCTGTGATGGGCCAGGCGTTCCAGAGTGCCGAGGGTGTAATGCTTCGAGACGCTGCGGATGAACGTCGTCGTCTTTTGATCGATCAGATATTGATGATAAAAGTCATTGATCAGCGGAACTCGAGGGACTTTGTGCATCCGCTGGCTCCAACGGAAACGAAAAGAAATTGCACGCCCGAAGCGAAAGAATGAAATCTCGCCGCCGCGAGTCCGCCGACACGGTTCCGCCCCGGTGTCGGCCTTCGCGCCGGTCCATTCAGTGTAATCACGAAATGGATTTAATGAAATCACGGAGCCAGGGGTCGCCCGACGCTCGGTTTCTGTCGATCGTGCCGGCCGCCCGAGCTTGCGGGGCGCAGAAGGAGGCGATTTTAAGGCTTGGAGGGGAGAGAGCCACGGTTCAGAATGAAGGGTTGGCCCTGGCCGCTCGACGGAGAATGTCAAACCATGCGGCCGCGCAGCGATCGGGCCGGAATGTTAGGGATGGGTTTGCGATGAACATCGATGGCCGAACGATGCACGCCAAGGGCTGGATCGCCGTGGCGGCCTGCGCGCTGGCGATCGTCTGGACGGTGCCCCACCGGTGCGGCGCTGCCGAGCCGGCCAAAAAACCGGCGGCTTGGGCCGTGGGCAAACGGTTCGAGCAGGCCCTGGGGCAGAAGACCGATCTTGAGCTGGCGAACGCGCCCTTGGGTGCGGCACTGGCCCGCTTGTCGGCGAATCATCACGTGGCGATCGTCTTGGATCGGCGAGTCGATCCCGATCGGTTGCTCACTCTGTCGGTGAGCGGGCAGCCGCTGGCGGAAGTGCTCGGCGAGATTGCCCAAAGTGCGGGTTTGGGCGTGTCGCTGGCCGAGCCGATCGTGTATCTCGGGCCGCCGGCCGAGGCAGCGGCGCTGCGGACGCTGGTCCACTTGCGGCGGCAGGAGGTGGCGGCGTTGCCTGCCGCGCGGCGCACCGCCCTGTCGGCCGCCAAGGCTTGGGGCTGGGACGATCTGGCGACGCCACGCGATCTCGCCGAATCGTTGGCCGGCGAAGCCCATGTGAAGATCGCCGGGCTCGAGCGGATTCCGCACGATCTGTGGGCCGGGCGGCGTTTGCCGCCAATGGCCTGGACCGACCGGCTGACGCTGTTGGCGATCGAGTTCGGTTTGGCCTACGAAATCGAGGCCGATGGACGGACGGTGCGGCTGGTCAAGATTCCGGCCCGGGTCGTTGCCCGGCGGAGCTTTGCCGGCGG
>DATJTR010000324.1:0-3127 GCA_035503215.1 Pirellulales bacterium | reverse complement strand
CGCGCGGCCGCAAGGTGACCGACGCCGCCTATGAACACTTGGGCTTGCCGACGACGGCTGGCACGGCTCCCCCCGAGGACCTACCCCAGCGCCGGCTGTTTTCCTGACCGAGCTCTGGGGCTAAAAATGGCCCGACGACCCCCGAATTTTCCCTAACTCGGGCCGCCTGGCGACAAAAACTCGTGCCGGGGACCACCGGCTGGGGCTAGCATAAACCGCTGCGAACGAAATCGAATCGGTCGGATATGCCGCCGCCGGACTAGAGTTTTCGCTCGCGGGCCCGATTGTCAGCACCCGCCTGCAATAATCGCTCCCGGGCCCGCCGAATAACGTAAAGGAACGACCGCTTTGCCGCTCTCCGAAACCGAGTTTCATCGACTGGTTGTCGAGCATGGCGCCGTCCTCTACCGCATGGCCTACCGCATGGTAGGCAATCGGCACGAGGCCGAGGACGTCGTTCAAGACACCTTTCGCTCGGCCTGGAAGAGCCGGCAGGGATACCAAACCGGGCGTGGTCAGCGGGCGTGGCTGGTGTCGATTCTCCGGCGTCGGATTGTCGATCGCTGGCGCCGGCGCGATCTGACGCGGGGGGCTCAACCCGAGTTCACCGATCAGATTCAAGGCCCGGCGGAAGATCCGTTAGCCAACGACTATACCGACGAGATGCAACATGCTCTCGACCGCCTGCCGGCCGAGTTGCGAGACACGCTGCTGTTGGTGGTCGTGGGCGAGCTGACGCATCAAGAAGTGGCCGACATGTTGGACATTCCGCTGGGCACGGTCCTGTCGCGCGTCAGCCGCGGCCGGGTACGGCTTCGCGAATATTGGTTGAGTGAAACACGGTCGTCGGCAGGTTGAGCCGTGGGTTGGGTGTTGGACTTCCGGCTAGAGCAGATACGCGAGAACCCGAAAGATGTCCGCTGAGTTTGGTTCCGATCCTTGGCTGGATGCTCGCTTGCGCGACGTGCCGCTGCCTCCCGGCATGCTGGCCCGCCTGGAGCAGATCGCCTCGACTTCGGACGAGGAACTCGACGAGATCGTGCGCAATGTTCCGGTGCCGGCCGATTTGGTCAGCCGGGTCTCGCGCTTCCCGCGCCCGCGTCGTCGCCGGTACCCCATGCTTGAACTGGCCATGGCTGCGGCAGTCCTTGTGGCGATTGGCTTCGGCTTGTCGCGGATACCGGTCCACCCGGTCGAACGGTCGACCGGGGACGGCGCCATGATCGTGCAACGCGCAGCCGGCGCGCGGCATGCCGGCCGGCCGGCGGCTGGCGCGTCCGATCCATCGAGCGAGACGTCCGTCGCCGCCGCTACGCCGGAGGGCCGGAGCAAGCTTCCGGCCGACGATTTTCATAGTGGCGAAGTTGTCGACGACGCCGAGATCTCGGCCGACCGAGCAAGTCTCGCCGCGGCCGATCACACGCTCGCCACCGACGAAGACGAAGCGGCCGGGATGAGCGAGGACGATTCCCCCTCATCGGCCTCGCAGCATGCCGGCATTTTGACCGCTCCGCACGGCTCCGATCGCTTGCCGCCTTTGGAAACGGTCAGTCCGCGCGTCGATCGCGGCCTGTCGCCACCGCTGGTTGCCGGCTACGACCTGTTGTATCAGTTGAAAATGGGAGAGCGTCCATTCGTCGCGCCCGATGCGGGGCCCGCGCTGGCCTCCAGCCCCATTCCCCTGGTTCGCGACACCATCAGTTATGAGTTGGCCCGCGATGCAATTGCCGCCGGCCATCTGCCGCCGGCCGACGAAGTGCGGATCGAAGATTTCTTGGCTGCCTTTGACAATCTGTTCCCGCCGACCAAAGACCCGATGGCGCTGCACATCAGTGCCGGCCCGGCTCCCTTTGGCGAACCGGCCTTGCAATTGTTGCAAGTCGGGTTGCGTGCTGGCGGCAACCGCAATCCCGATCCGGCGACCGGCCTGCCGCGTGTCGTGGGCCGGAACGCCACGCTCATCGTTGCGTTCAATCCGCAAGTCGTGCAGGCTTATCGCCTGGTTGGGCATGCCACCACCACGCTCACCGGCCCGGTCGCTTCCATCACCAAGGTCGATCTGACGGGTGGCAGCGAAGTGGCCGGTCTGTTCGAGCTGTGGTTGAAACCAGGGGGTGGCGATAACGTGGCCACCGTCGATCTGGCCTGGAACGATCCGACCGGCACGGCCCAGCGGCACGCGACCGGCCGGGTGGTTCGTGGCCAATTCGTCAAGACGTTTGCCGAATGCGCGCCGTCGTTGCAAGCGGCCGCTCTGGCAGCCGAAACGGCACGCTCACTCCGCTCGCATGCCGCTCCCGGCCGCGGCCTGGCCAAGGTGCTCGATCTGTCGACGCAAGTGAGTGCCGATCTGCGTGCCCAGCCGTCGTTCGCCGAACTGATGCAGTTCGTGGCTCAGGCCGACAAAGTCCGCGCCAATCCGGGCGCCGGCGCACGGCGGGCCGCCGCCGACGCGCAGCCCTGACTTCTCGGGCCGTTCGCACTTTGGGCCGACTCGCTAACGGCCGCGCACGGGCGAAACCCCAAGCGTTTGTCCATCATGGCCTGAATCACGCTCGGCTCGTCAAAAGCGGCGTTCAGCCCCACCCAATTGTTGCAACCGCTGCGGTCGCCACTCGGAGGGCAACGGGGCAAAGCGACACCCATACCGAGATCGACTATAATTCTGACTAGAGAGGCACAGGCTGCCGGGACATCGCCGTTCCCCCGGGCCAAAAGTCCGCCGTCAGCGGGACGCGATCGGCAGCGGTATCGGCGGAATCTGGAACATTCGGTGCGAACTGGGAGCGGACGCCCGGCGCGGCGTGCGCTGGACGAGGCGGCCCCGGGAAAAAAGCGTTCATGCGAAGCTTCGCCAACAAAGGCTCGCGGTCGAGCCTGGCCGTGATCCTTTTCCTGGCCGGGCCGTGGGGCTTTGCGCCTCGGCCGGCGCTGGCTTCGAACGCCCCCTCGCACACGGCCGCCCAGCGGCCGCGCTTCGTCTTGGTCAAATCGACGAAGGAGTCGAAGACGGCCAAAAAGGAGCCGTCCACCAAAAGCCGCAAGCGGACGGATGACAGTAACGAGCGGGTGAAAGAACCAACGACCTTCGCCGAGGCCTTCGAGCGCGGCAAGCAATCGCTCGACG
>DATJTR010000323.1:0-2752 GCA_035503215.1 Pirellulales bacterium | reverse complement strand
ATCCCGCGATCGCCTGGGCGGGTCGATTCGATCCGAGGTCGTGAACGGCGCCGTTTTGGAGCAAGGTCCCGACTCCTTCATCACTGAAAAGCCCGCCGCGGCCGAACTTGCCCGCGAGCTCGGGCTGGGCGACCAGCTCATCCCTTCGAACGACGCGGATCGCAAGACCTATATCGTCGTCAAAAACCGGTTGGTGGCGTTGCCCGATGGACTGATGTTCCTGGTCCCCACCAAGCTGGTTCCCACGGCGCTCACACCGCTCTTCAGTCCGATGACCAAGATTCGCATGGCACTCGAGCTGCTTCATCCGCCGCGGCCGAGCGGCCAGGACGAGTCGGTTGCCGCCCTCGTGGAACGGCATTTCGGCGCCGAGGCGGTCGACCGGCTGGCCGATCCGCTGCTCTCGGGCATCTACGGCGGCGACGCGGCGCAACTGAGCGCGCGCACCGTGTTGCCGCGGCTTGTCGAGATGGAGGCTAAATACGGCTCCCTGACGCGCGGCATGCTGGCAGCGCACCAGCAGATGCGCGCCAAGGCGGGCCAGAAAGATGGCCGCGCCAACACCTCGCGGTCGATCGGGGGCTCGACGCAGAACGCCGCGTCGCGCGGTATCTTCACCACGATGCGTGGCGGCTTGCAGCAATTGGTGAATGCGCTGGAGTCGCGCCTGCAGCCGGCCTCGGTTCGGCGCGAAACGCCGGTAGAACGAATCGAACGGACCGCAGGCGGGTGGAGACTGACTGCGACCGGCGTCTCAAACAGCTTCGATGCGGTCATCATGGCATCGCCCGCGTGGATTGTAGGCAGGCTCATCAGGCCAATTGATCCGTCGCTGGGCGAAGAACTGGAAGGCATTCCTTATTCGTCGTCGATCACGCTGAACCTGATGTTCGACGAGTCGAAACTGGGCCGCCTTCCCGATGGATTCGGTTTCCTGGTCCCTGTGAGCGAAGGCCGCGCCCTTCTGGCCTGCACGTTTGCCCATCGCAAGTTCCTCGGGCGCACGCCGCCCGGAAAAGCCGTGCTGCGCGCGTTTCTGGGCGGGATGAAGAACGAGGCCCTGATGAGCGCAAGCGATGCCGATTTGATCGCCATCGTCCGTCGCGAGTTGAGCGAGATTCTTGGCCCGAAAGTGATCCCTCCGACGGCGGAACCCGAACTGGCGCAGGTTTCGCGGTGGCGCCGCGCCATGGCCCAGTACGCCGTCGGCCACCAGGAGCGCATGCAGCGCATTCGCGAGCGGCTGATCGCTTTGCCTGGACTTCGGCTTGCCGGCAATGCGTACGACGGTATCGGCATTCCGGACTGCATCCGGCTCGGGCGGCAGGCTGCGAAAGAACTCGCGGGTATCGAAGCACCAACAACAACACGCTAATCTGCAGCCCGCGGAACCACAGGCAGGATCACGGCCGACGGGTGCTCGGCATCGTGCAGAATCGTCTGCGTTGCTTTCACTGAAGCAGCGCTTTCGGCTGCGCTTTGACCGGTGTTCAGGTTGCGGTCGAATCGCGGAAAGTTGCTGCTGGAGACTTCGAGCCGGATCCGGTGGCCTTTCAGAAACACATTGCTGGTCGCCCAGAGATCGATCCTGTACTCGTAGACCTGGCCCGGCGTGATCGGCTTCGGCTCGCCCAGCGTTGAATCGCGGAAGCTGGCGCGAAGAATCCCCTCCGTAAGGTTCCGCGCGAAGCCGTTGGGACCCACGTCGACCAGCTTGGCGGTGAAGTCGGTATCCACCGCTGATGATTTGGCAAATAAATCGAGCGAGACGGGGCCTGTGACTTCGACGTCGCGATCGAGCGTGGGCGTCGAATAGACGAGCACGTCAGGGCGCGCTTCCACTTCCGTCTGATCCTGCGGGCCCGCGGCAAGATGGTGGGGATCGCAGCAGAGCGGGCCGCCGACCGTGGGAACGGGATTGGCCGGATCGTAGACGTAGCTGTCGGGTACCGTTGCGCCCTTCGCTTCGAGCAACAAACTCCCATCGCCCGCAGCGCCGTTCGCCCTTCCTGCCGAGTGCAGATAATACTTCGTCTCTTTCGCTCGCACCAGGGGCCATGCCTCTTCGTCGCGCCACTTGTTTTCGCCCATCACGAACAGGCGCACAGGGTGGGCCGCGTCGGCAAAGCGGTTGTGTTTTCCCTGGAACAAATACTCGTACCACTCCAGCGTGATGGCATTCTCGTCGTACTCGCCTGCCGCGGGTCCAAAGTCGACCGCCCCGATTTTGCGGCCGGTGCCGGCATGGCCGCCAATGGTAATCAGGAGCCGCTGGCCTTTGCGTGCGGCTTCGTTGCCGGCGTGGTCGCGCAGGCCAAGGTAATTGCGCAATGACCCGCCCTGGAAGAGGTCGTACCAGGCGGCAATGGTGAGCGCGGGCACCTGGATCTTCTCGTAGTTCTCCGCGATGGACCACTGCTTCCAGTAGTCGTCGTAGGTGGGATGCGCAAGCCAGTCGAGAAAATACGGCGCGAGTTCGTGGGTGAGGTCAGAAGGCTCGGCGAAGGGCCGGACGTTGAACACGGGATAGTCACGCAGCGGCAATACCGAGTCGCCCACCAGCGCATTCGTGTCATGGCGAATGAGTCGATTCGCAGTGTCCTGCGCGAGGCCCGAGGTCCACGATTCATCGAACCATTGCTCGAATGCCCCGCCCTGATAAGTCCAGTTCTCGTGGTAATTGCTTGCGGTTACAACCGGGCATATCCCGGCAAGATGCGGCGGATGCCCGATCGCGGCGAGCAACTGCGTT
>DATJTR010000322.1:0-2535 GCA_035503215.1 Pirellulales bacterium | reverse complement strand
GATCCGCAGGGGGCGATGAAGCCGGGCCAAACGTTCGAAGAAGGTTTCAAGGCCCTGTCGGCCGCGAAGCCCAAAGTGACCGAGCGGCAGAAGCGGCTGTTGGAAAAGCGGTACGATCTGGAAGCCAAGCTCGACCCCGAGGTCAAAATGACGCGCGGTAAGCCACTGGCCGTCGGCCCCACGGCCCGCTTGCCGCAGGGCGTCGGCTGGGACGACCTGGCGAAGATGAGCCCCAAGGAAATCCGCGAGAAGGACATTTTCCCTTATAAGGCGCTCCCGCATCCGGTGCAGGGGGGTGGGCTGGGCGGACAGGTCTTCCCGGCGATGCAGATCAAGATGTTCCCGCGCCTGGAGCGCTACGACGTCGAGTTCGATCTGCCCGAAGTGTTCTTGCCCGAGTTCCCCCCGGCCATGTATTTGCAGAACCGGCCCGAGCTGGGAGACGTGTCGCGGGGCGAAATCGTCTCGATCAACAATTACTACCGCCTGTTCAAACAGCTGCTCACGCCCGTCCAGCTCGACGGCCTGCGCCTGTTGGTCACGCCGTTTCCCCAGGAAGAGTTCAATCCGACCGACGACCGCAAATCGGCCGAGCCGAGCCTGGGCGTGACCTGCTTCGATTGCCACACGAATGGCCACACTGCGGGCCAGTTCCACATCAATCCCGACATGCGGCCCGAACAGCGCCGCATCCGGCTCGACACGGTCAGCCTGCGGGGCTTGTTCAACCAGCAGATCCACGGCTCCAAGCGTTCGCTCCGCTCGGTCGAAGATTTCACCGAGTTCGAACAACGCACGGCCTATTTCAACGGCGACGCGATCCACGCCATGAAGAAGGGGATGAACATCCTGGACCGGATCCATGTTTCGCACATGGCCCAAATGCAGAACATGCTCGATTTTCCGCCGGCCCCCAAGCTCGACCTGCTGGGCCACCTTGATCCCAAGTTAGCGACCGAGAGCGAGCTGCGTGGCGAGAAGCTGTTTTTCGGCAAGGCCCAGTGCTCCGCCTGCCATCCGGCCCCGTCGTATCTCGACAACCAGATGCACGACCTCAAGGTCGAGCGGTTCTTGAAAGACGAAGCCGGGGACGGCCCGATCAAGTCGTTCACCCTCCGCGGCATCAAAGACAGCCCCCCCTATCTGCACGACGGCCGCTGCCTGACGCTGGAAGACACGGTCGAGTTCTTCAATCTCGTGCTGGAGCTGAAATTGACCAAGCAGGAGAAGGGGGACCTGGTGGCCTTCATGCGGCAGTTGTAAAGGCAGGGGGGTCGCGCCGAGGCGACGCATCGAGCGAAACGCACCATTGGGGACTGTCCCAAATTCGCGAAGTCTGCGAAGCGAATGGGGACTGTCCCCCTTCCGCTCGCTTGGGGCGACCGGATAATTAAGTGCGGCGCCACCATAGCGAGGGGCAATGCCGGCAGCCGTTGGCCCTTCGCGATGCTGCCTCTCGATCCACCTCGTTGTCTTCGCCGGAGGCAAAACCAATGAGCAACTCGCCGCGCACCGCCATTGTCACCGGGGCCTCGCAGGGCATCGGCGCCGGCATCGTGATGGCCCTTGCCGCCCGCGGTTTGAACATCGTCGCCAATGGCCGCCGCATGGCCGATTCGGCCGAGGTCGCGGCGGCCGACAACATTGCCCTGGTCGAGGGCGACATCGGCGATCCGGCTACGGCGGCCCGCATCGTCGAGACGGCGCTGGCCCGCTTCCATTCGATCGACGTGCTGGTCAATAACGCCGGCATTTTCATCACCAAGCCGTTCACCGACTACACGCCCGACGACATTCGCCAGCTGCTAGCCACGAACGTGGAGGGCTTTTTGTACCTCACTCAGCCCGTCATCAAGCAAATGCTCGCCCAAGGGACGGGCGGCAGCATCATCACGATCACCGCGGCCTTGGCCCGCAACCCCATTCGCGGTGTGCCGGCTGCGGTGCCGATGATCACCAAGGGCGGCCTGGAAACCGTCACCCAGCAGCTGGCCATCGAATACGCCAAGCAGAACATCCGCGTGAATGCCGTCGCGCCGGGGGTCGTCGAAACGCCGCTGCACCGCGACACCCCGCGCGACGTGATGCACAGCCTCTCTCCGATGGGCCGGCCCTCCACGGTCGCGGAAATCGCCGACGCGGTTCTCTACCTCGTCGATGCCCCGACCGTGACCGGCCACATCCTCTACGTTGACGGCGGTGCGCACGTCGGCAGGTGGTGAGGCGGGGCAGGGGGGTGCCGCGCCGACATGCCGATCGGAGCTGGGCAGCGGCAAACCGTCAGGCAGACTGCTGATCGAGAGCAAAGCATGAAAACCGCCGCCGAGTTGTTCCACGAATTCGTCCGCACGGTCCGCGCGCCCAAAACCGTGGCGGCCCTGTTCGCCGCCGACGGGGTGCTGGAGCTGCCCTACGTGGCCGATCTGGCTCTTCCCTGGCAATACACAGGCCGCGAAGCGATCGCCGGCCTGTTCACGCGACTGCTGGAGCTGGTGCCCGGCTTCGAGTTCTGCGACGTGGTCATCCAGATCGATA
>DATJTR010000321.1:0-6278 GCA_035503215.1 Pirellulales bacterium | reverse complement strand
GTTGCAGGACGTGCTGAACACGCTCAACGCGGCCGACCCTGGCAAACTCGGAGCCAGCATCTCTGCCAACGGCCAGTCGATTCAGTTGACCGACCTGACCTCGGGCGGCAGCACCTTTTCGGTCAGCGATCTGAACGGCTCGCACGCCGCCGAGGACTTGGGCCTGAACGCCACGGCCGTGGGAAACACGATCACCGGCGGCCAACTGCTGGCCGGACTGAACAGCAGTCTGCTGCGCAATTTGAATGGCGGCTCCGGACTGGGGCAATTGGGCGTGCTCGATCTGACCGACCGTAGCGGCGCCACGGCTTCGGTCAACCTGTCAGGTGCCCAAACGCTGCAAGACGTCATCGACGACATCAACGGCGCCGGCATCGGCATCACGGCATCCGTGAACCAGGCTGGCAACGGCCTCGAGCTGACCGACACCACCGGTTCGACGGCCAGCAACCTGATCGTGGCCGACGGCGACAGTACCGGCACGGCCGAAGCATTGGGGATCGCCACCAACTCGGCCACGACGACCGTCACCGGTAGCAACCTGAATCTCGAATCGGTGAGCGAGAACACCACGCTGGCCAGCCTGAACGGAGGGCAGGGGGTGCCGCAAGGTACTTTCACCATCACCTCGACCAGCGGTGCCAAAGGCAAAATCTCCATCGGCGCCAACCAGACGACGATTGGCGACGTGCTGACCGAGATCAACACGCTGGGCATCGGGGTCCAGGCCGAAATCAATGCCCAGGGCAACGGCATCCTGCTTTACGACACGGCCGGCGGCAGCGGCACGCTGTCGGTGTCCGACGGCGGCGCCGGCACGGCCACCGCTCTGCACCTGACCGGCACGGAAACGAGCACGACCGTCAACGGACAATCGACGCAGGCGATCAATGGCGCAACCTCGACGACGATTACGCTCAGCTCGGGCGAAACGCTGCAAGACCTGGTCAAGCAAATCAACTCCGCGAACGCCGGCGTGACCGCATCGGTGTTCAGTGACGGGTCGCTGCTCGATCCCTACCACCTGGCGATCACCAGCAACGTGGCCGGACTGGCGGGGCAAATTCAGGTCGACGCGTCGGGGCTTGGCCTGACTCTGACCCAAAGCGCCGCTGCGCAAAATGCTCAGATTCTGGTCAATAACACCCTGGTGACCAGTTCCACGAACACCTTCAACAACGTCTTGCCGGGCGCCACGTTGACCGTCTCGGGCACGTCGACAACGCCCATCACGATCACTGCCGCTTCCGATACCACGAACCTGGTTGCCACGCTCCAAGCGCTCGTAAACAGCTACAACACGGTGCAAAGCGCGCTGAGCCAATACACGACTTCGACCACCAGCACCGCCAGCGGCAGCACCAGCGCCACGACTACGCCGGGTCCGCTGGAAGACGATCCGACGACGCTGAGCGTCGAAACGCAACTGGGCAACCTGATCAACGGCATCACCAACGGCCTCGGCAGCATCACGTTGCTGGCGCAGTTGGGCATCACGTTCAATCAGAACGGCACGCTCACCTTCAATCAGAGCACCTTCACCGCCGCATTCCAAAACGATCCCTCGGCGGTGCAATCGTACTTGAGCAGCACCACGACGGGAATCGGCGATCAGTTCAAATCGGTATTGCAGGGCCTGGCCTCCAGCACGAACTCGTTGATTTCCTCGCGCAACAACGCCGTCAGTCAGCAAATCACCTATAACAAGCAGCAAATCACCCAAGACCAGTCGATGCTCAGCGATGAGCAGCAGAGGTTGCTGAACGAGTTCTACAACCAGGAAAATGTCGTGGCCCAACTGAAAAACAACCTGAACATCATCAATTCGATCGCACCGCTGTCGATCGTCAACGGTTCGACGACGTCGAGCTCGTCGAGCTCCTCGACTTCGAGCAGCGATGGTAGCGACGGCAGCGATTACAACTCGAGTGGCACCTAACGCCGGCCTTCGGTCTTTCACCTTGCCGGCAGTAGGGCAATCGAAGGAACCCTTGCGCGGCGATTCGTACACGGTCAATCACCCGAAAAATGAAGGAGCATTTCATGACCCCCGTCGCCGGAGCCGACTATCTGGAAACCGAGGTAATGACCGCCACGCCGCAGCGGTTGCAACTGATGCTGCTGGAGGCCGCGATCCGCTTTTCCAGCCAGGCCCGTGCCGCCCTCGAACAACAAGACGCTCAGGCGGCTTTCCTCCCGATTCTGCGGGCACAGCGAGTGATGAGCGAACTGCTCATCGGGCTGAAGCCCGAGCCGCAGGAGGAGTTGGTCCGCCGGGTGGCGGGAGTCTATCTGTTCGTTTATCGCTCGCTGATCGCAGCGAACCTGGAGCACAGCATCGCCCGGCTGGACGACGCACTGCGCGTGCTCAACTTCGAACGCGACACCTGGCGGGAAGTTTGCCAGCAGCTTGCGACTGAAACCCATTTCGCCGGCGCCGGTCTCTCACTGGGGACCTCGTTCGAAGCCTGAGCGGCGGGCGGCATGCGATTCGCCTGCCGCAGGCGCGCATCACCTACGCGTCATGCGTGCTGGCGCATTCTCGCTAGCGGAGCCTTTGCTGGCAGGGGTAATCCATGCTCGTGAGGCGACTGCTCGGTGGCCGACAAATCCGGCCCAGGCGTCAGCACCCGGAAAACCGCTCACGCGGCGGCCGGCGGCATGCCGAATGAATTCGATGCGTGGCAACATTGCCCGTGCATCGCCCTCTTTCCAGGCATTTCTTCGAGACTGGACTCCTCCGCATGAGCATCGGCTATTCCCGCAAAAGTCCCAGCCCGCGCTACCGCGAACTGCTGGCCCACTATGCCGACATGCATCAAGTGACCGGCGAGCGGTTTCAAAACGTGTCGGCATCGAAGACGTATCCCGGCGACAGCATGCCGCGGCACACCGGCGACATCAAGATGCTGATCGACGCCCACGGTGCCCGCACGATTCTCGACTACGGATCGGGCAAAGGCGTGCAATATCAGCAAGTGACGGTGAAGTTGCCCGACGGCCGCATGTTTCCCACGATCCCGGCTTTTTGGGGAGTCGATTCGGTCACTTGCTACGATCCGGCTTACGAACCGTTCAAGCAATTGCCGCAGATCCAGTTCGACGGCGTCGTTTGCACCGACGTGCTGGAGCACATTCCCGAGGACGATCTGCCCTGGATCGTGGGAGAAATCTTCGCGTTCGCCCGCCGGTTCGTCTATGTCAACGTGGCCTGCTACCCGGCCATGAAGCGGCTGCCGAACGGCGAGAACGCTCATTGCACGGTGCGGCCGACCGCCTGGTGGGATGTGCTGGTGCGCGGCATCGCCGCGCGCTACACTCACGTGGCTTATCGATTCTCGCTCGACCACCTGGTGCGCCGGCCCGATGGCGCGCAAAAAATGGTGGCCGACATTCTCGCCGGCTAAACTTCGGCGCCGGTGCGCGCGACAGCAGAAAGGAACGAAACGATGCTGCGGATTTTCATTGGCTGGGACTCGCGATTTCCCGAACCGGCCGACGTGTTGCGATACAGCCTGATCAAATACGCGTCGATTCCGCTGGAAATTCGCTATCTCAAGCTGAGCGACTTGGGGCTCGAACGGGTCTACGATCCGCTGGCTTCGACCGAGTTCACCTACTCGCGGTTCCTCGTGCCGCACCTGTGCAACTTCCGCGGCAAGGCGGTCTTCATGGACAACGACATGCTGGCGCTGGCCGACGTGAAGGAACTCGACGAGCTGCCGATGGACAAATTCGCGCTGCGCGTGGTCAAGCACGACTATCAACCGACGAACAGCGTGAAGATGTACGGCTGCGCGCAGACTTCCTATCCGCGCAAGAATTGGTCGAGCCTGATGCTGATGAACTGCGCCAAGCTGCGGCTGTGGTCCAAGAACGTGGTCGAAACGCAGACCGGCGCCTTCCTGCACCGCTTTCAAGACATTCCCGACGACCAGATCGGCGAAGTGCCACCGGCCTGGAACATGCTCGACGTGATGGACAAATCGACCAAGCTGATCCATTACACCAACGGCGGCCCGTGGTTTCCGCAATACGCCGGCCACCCGCACGCCGGCGTCTGGCGCAGCACGCGCGACGAAATGTATCAGGCCCAGCACACCGCGGTGCGGATGCCGCATTTCTCGAGTCTGCCGATGCCGAGCACGCCATTCAGCCCCGCCGGCTGAACCGGCCACGCGGCGGGGACTGTCCCACGCCTTGCGGAGTCTGCCGAGCAGATTGGGACGGTCTCCCGCTCCCAGCCGGTTTGCAACAACCGGCCGTCGGTACACGCCCGATCTCAAACGATCGTCGCCAGCCACTCGATCCACTGGGCCGCCCGCCGCGGCCAGGTACACTCGTGTTCGACGTGCGCCAATTGCCGATCGAGATGTTGCTGCGCCGCCGCCGGATCGCTCGCCTGTTCGCGCAGCACGCCAACCACCGCGCGGGTGAACTGTCGGCGGTAGGTCGCCACGTCGCCGGTCGGCACGAGCCGAGCGAAGCCGGCCGTCGTTTCGGCCAGAGCGCCCCAGTCGCTTGTCACCACCCGGCAGCCGGCGGCCAGCGCTTCCATGACCGCGATGCACGAGGTCTCGGCAAAGGTGTTGGGATAGGCCAATAGTGCGACGCCGCGCATGGCCTCGGCCAGTTCGCCCTGCGGCAGCGAGCCGACGTATTCGACCCCTTCGGTCGCCGCGGCGCGTTGATACAAATGGCCATATTCGGCCGAATCGCGCCCGGCGGCGAGCTTGTACACCTGCATGCTCGAATAGACTTCGAGCGTCGTCCCCGGCACCTCGGCGCGAATCGCCGGAAAGACTTCGAGCAGAATGTCCAGCCCGCGAAACGGAGTGCTGGTGTAGGCCAACCGCGGCGGCCACGTTTTGGCGGCCAGGGCCGACCGGCCGTCGGCGAACATGCCCGCGAAGGCGGGCGAAACCGCATTGCGCAGAATGTGGCAGCGGCCGACCGGCAAGCCGAACTCCTGCTGATAGCCGGCCTGCTGCCAGCGACTGACGAACACGAAATGATCGACCAGCGCGGCCACTTCGCTCTGCGCCAAAGGCCGCACTGCCGATTGATCGGTGGCGTGTTGCGTCCACAACACCAGCGGCACGCCGGGCCGAAGATGGGCCTTGAGCTTGGCGAGGTCGATCGCCGCGCTGACCATCACCGCCACGTCGCAGGCGGCCAACGCCCGCGGATAATCGGCCGAGGTCAGCGGCACGACCGATACCCCGTCGGCTGAATTCCCATCAGCGGGGGCGGCTCGCGCCGCGCGGTTGAGCAGCGACACCTCGCAGCCGGCGGCGGCCAGGTGCCGTGCCAAATAGCAAACCGCCGACTGCGTGCCGCCCAAGGGCGAAACTTCGGGCGTGCGGGGCGTGTAGTCCCAGCCGATCAGATCGATGAAGGCAATGCGCATCGTCCGATTGCCCTCAGGCCGACTGCTGCGAAGCGCACGGGCGGTCTCCAGGTTCCTAGGGCGCCGAGCGTTCGCCGGCCGCTAGGGCGCGTTTCGTCGTCGTGCGACACGGACCAAAGTAGCCCGAAGCGCAAGCGAGGGAGCAAGGACGAGGAACCCTCGCGGGCACTCGCCGCAGGCGGCTGGCTTCGCTCCACGTGCAGTCGTGGGCGCGACACCGTGCTGAGTCGCACTCCAGATTGCTGCGCCTGGACGTCTCAGCGGATGCGGACCAGCTCGACGATGAAGTGCAGCGTAGCCTGCGGCGGAATCGTGCCGGGGATGCCCTGCCGGCCGTAGCCCAGCTCGGGCGGAATCTCGAGCTCGATCATCCCGCCTTCGCCGACCAGTTGCACGCCTTCGCCCCAACCTTTGATCACGCCGTCCAAGCGGAAGGAGATGGGCTTGCCGGTCTTGTACGAGCTGTCGAACTCGGTGCCGTCGTTCAGCCAGCCACGATACATGACGGTGACCGTGTCGGTCTTCACCGGATGCGAGCGTTTGCTCTTGCGCAACACGCGGTACTTCAGGCCCGATTCGGTCGTGTTGAACGTCTTGGGGGCATCGGGATCGACCGGGCCGGGCTGAGTCGGGCCCGCGGGCTGAGCTGCCAGAACGACCGGTCCCGCCTCGGCGACCGCCAGGCCCAACAACGCCGCCGCCGCCAGCTTCAAATGCCAACTTCGCATCGCCAGAATCTCCTTCAATCGCTGGATGAATCCCTCCGCGCGGCCCGATTCTGGCTTTTTCGTCGAGATTGATCAAGATCAGTTCAGAGCAGTTGAGCAGTGGAACGGAGGAGGATGGTCGAAGTGGGATCGCGCCGCGC
>DATJTR010000320.1:0-8790 GCA_035503215.1 Pirellulales bacterium | reverse complement strand
GGCTCGGACCGGGACCGAACGGCGATCAATGGCGGAAGTATCTCGACCTGCCCGGTTTGCAAAAGCAAATCGCGGGACCGGCGGACGCGCAGGAGTTGGACGAAATGCTGGCCCGCTTTGAGAGCGGGGCTGCCGGCCTCGATCTGCCCCGGTTTGTCCGGCTGCACGAAGCGTTGGAAGCCTGGGTCGATGCGATCAGCGTGCCGAGCAAGGCCGAAGTCCTCGACGCGGTAAAGAAGGCCAGTGGACAATTTCAGCCCCCCACGCCTGAAGAGCTGGCGACGGCCAAAGCCCGCTTGCAGACCGACTTGAAAACGCTCGACGCGTTTCTCGCCCGCATGCCGGGCAAAGTTGGCCCGGGCTGGCGAGCCTACCTCGATCTCGACGTGCTGGAGAAAACGTTGGCCGGCGGATCGGCCGCCGCCAAGCCGGCGGCAGCGGCCGATGGCTCCGACGCAGCGACGGGCGAAGACGATGCGGCCACTTCGCAGCTGGCCTTGCTAGAAGAAATCCGTGGCCGCTTCATGGCCGACGTTCCCGGCCTGGAGATACAGCAATTCCTGACTGCCGGCAACGCCCTGGAGAATTATCTCGAACTGGCGGAGGTTTTGGAGCCCGCCCCCGATGAGGGCAAAGAGCCAAAACCGAAGCTCGAGGAAGAGTTCGGCACGAAGCTGGCCGACCTGGCTAAGCTGCTGGAGGAATATGACAGCCAGCCGAGCGAAGAGCGGGCCGCCAACATCGATCAGATTCTGTCCTGGCTCTGGCGGCGGCATCTCGATCGGGAGCTGGTGACTTTCGTCCGCCGGGCCTATGGCCGGCCGAACCTGTTCGTGGCCATCGACAAACGGCTGATGGCCACCGGCGTGGAGCGGGTGATCAACGAACAAAACGCCCCGATCGCCGACAATATTCTGGGCACCTCGATCAGCGGCCGGGCCACCACCGTCGGAACCGTAAAGCTCGAACTGGTTCCCAATCCGAACCATGCCATGTTCGACGTGCTGCTGTCGGGCACCGTGTCGACCAACACCGTGGGCCGCAACGGCCCGGCCACGATTCATGCCAGCGGCACGACCAAAATCGCCGGCCGCAAACGGGTGAGAGTCAATGCCCTGGGAGTGCGCGGCCTGCCGGCCACCGCCGCCGCCGTGACCAGCACGCGAATCAACGGCGTGTCGGTGAGCGGCCTGGGGCAGGGGATTGCCGAGCAACGCGTGGCCGAAGGGCGTCCGCAGTCGGAACGCGTGGCCGCTCAACATGCCGAAGCCCGCATTCGCTCGCGGCTCGACGCCGAGATGGATCCGAACCTGGTCAAGGCCCAGCGGAATTTCCTCGACAAGATCCGTAACCCGCTGGTCCGCACCCGCAAGTTCCCGGCGCTGTTCGAACTGAGCACGACCGCCGACCGGATCGAACTGGAAGTGATGGAAGCGACCGTAAGCCAACTGGCCACGGCGACCGAGCCGCCGCTGTACGAGTCGTGGCAGAAAGAGTTGCCGCTGGTGGCGGTGATGCACCAATCGGCGTTCAACAACGGCGCCGCCGACTTCCTCTCGGGCGTGACTTTGAACGACGAGCAGGTGCGGCAAAAGATCATCGACCTGAACAACGGCAAGCTGCCGGAACGGATGGCCAACGACGAAGATCAATTGCCCTGGTCGATCAAGTTTGCCAAGTTCCGCCCGATCAGCCTCGACGTAAGGCCCGACGGTATCGCGATCACGGTCCGAGGCCGTTCGTACACCACGGGGGAGGGGGGCTCGACGAAGCACGGTGCGATGTACATCACCGCGGTCTACAAGATCGAAACGTCGGCCGAAGGCCCTCAACTGGTGCGGCAGGGGGACTTGGAAATCGTGCCGCCCGATTTCGATCCCAAGACGTCGCGGCTGAGCGTCGGGCAGGTCAGTCTGCGGACGGTGCTGAAAAAGAAGTTCGGCAAAATCTTTCCGCAGCAGGTCAAGGCCGAGCCGCTGATGCTGGGCGGGCAGTGGAACTACGCCGGCTACCTGATGCTCGACCGGCTGCAGGCCGATGCCGGCTGGCTCTCGGCGGCCTATCGCTGGGTGCCGAAGCCGGTCCAAAAGACGGTGGCGCAGGAATAATGGCCGGAATCGCGGCACCCGTGCACACGGTTGCCTGCGCGTGTCGGCCGACACGCTACGCGTGACCCTGCCGAGGCGAACTGGTAAACTGCCAGGGTTGCCGGCTGACACGATGATGGGCCTGCCGTTCGTCGGAGCGGGGCAGCATCCTCGGGGCGTCGTTCGACGTGGTGTGACGTTTGGCGAAATTAGCTCAAGCGCAAGCGAGGGAGCAAGGTCGAGGAAACCTCGCTTGCGCTTCGGGCTAGTTTGACGCGATGCGTTTCACCTGCATGAAGCGAGCTCCAGCCTGCGGGGCGGTTTTGTACCCTCCGGGGGCGCAATGGCGAGCGGCGGCACTTCTCTAAGCTGGAGGCCCGGAGATGGATCGTTTCGTCGACATCACGTTCGACTGTTTGCCGCTGCGCAGCGTGACGCGGCTCGATATTCCGCTCGACGCCTCGCCGAAATACCAGGCGCTGTGCGAGCGGATCCAGCAGGCAATTGCCACGCACGGCACGCACAATACGTATTTCCTCTACAACGCCTGCTGCATTTTCCACCTCACGAACAATCCCGAATTGGGCAGCATCGAGTTTGCCTTCGAGGGAACCGTACTCACCGATCCGGCCGACCAGCGGACCGATCATTGCCATTTGAACGTGCGGCTGCAGCGGGAAACGTGCGACTGGCTGATCGAGCCGGTCGTGGCCTGGCTGCACGAATCGGTGCAGCAGGCGATCAGGGTCGAATTCGATCGCTTTATCGAGGCCGGCGACCTGGCTCAAACCGTGGAACGGATTCGCCGCCAACAGGCCCAGTCGGACGAAGCCGGGGGTTACGTGGGGATGTTTTTGTAAACCAAGTAGCGAGCACGGCGAGGCGAGCGGATGGTGGCACTCGGGGTGAGACGGGCGCTGGTCGTGCTGCTATTGGTCATGCTACCGCTGACCGGGGCCGGCACCATATGGGCGGCCCCGCCACGCGGAAACACCGACGAGGCGCTCGTTGGCCAATACACGCTGCCCGATCCGCTGCGCGCGGCCGACGGCACGGCCGTAACCACGGCGGCCGATTGGATCGGCCGCCGCCGGGGCGAGATTTTGGCCCTGTTCACCGAGCAGATGTTCGGCCACGCGCCGCCGGCCCCGCGGCCGGATGCGATCCGGTTCGACATCCTTTCGGAGCACGACGCGCTCGACGGCCTGGCAACCCGCCGGGAGATCGACGTCCACCTGGCCGAAAATCCGCCGGTGCGGATGACGATGCTCGTCTATGTGCCCAAGTCGGGCCGGCCCGCACCCTGTTTTTGGGGGCTGAATTTCGCCGGCAACCAGGCGGTGACCGACGAGCCGGACGTGCGGATCAATGCGAATTGGATGGACAGCTCGCGGCCGGGAGTCGTCGATCATCGGGCGACCGAGGCCTCGCGCGGGTCGGAGGCCAGCCGCTGGCCGGTGAAATTGATCGTGGGCAGGGGATACGCCCTGGCGACGGCCTATTACGGCGACATCGACCCGGACCATGACGACGGTTTTCACAACGGCATCCATGCCGCTTTTCCTTCGCTTGAGAAATCGCCGCGGGCGGCCGACGCTTGGGGCAGCATCGCCGCCTGGGCCTGGGGAATGAGCCGAGGCTTGGATTACCTGGCACAGGATCCGGCGATCGACGGGAAGTGCGTGGCGGCGATCGGCCATTCGCGGCTGGGCAAAACCTCCCTCTGGGCCGGGGCGACCGATCCGCGGTTTGCCCTGGTCGTGTCGAACAACTCGGGCTGCGGCGGCGCGGCCTTGAGCAAGCGGAATTTCGGCGAGACGGTGGCCGCGATCAACCACAATTTTCCGCACTGGTTCTGCGGCAATTTCAAGCGCTACGACGACAACGAAGCTGCGTTGCCGTTCGATCAGCACGAGCTCCTGGCCCTGATCGCCCCGCGGCCGCTGTACGTGGCCAGCGCGGCGGAAGATCTGTGGGCCGATCCGAAGGGGGAGTTTTTGGCCTGCGTGGCGGCCGACCCGGTCTATCGCCTGCTGGGGACCGACGGAATGGGAGGCAGCGCCCCGCCCAAGGAAATGCCCGCGGTTGACCAGCCGCTGGCGACCGGCACGATCGGCTACCACATCCGTACCGGCAAGCACGACGTGACCGAGTTCGACTGGCAGCAGTATCTCGATTTCGCCGACCGGCATTGGAACCGGAAAAAAGCGAGCCATCCGTGAAAAAGTGTTCGGGCAAGTACGAATTCATGACTCGTTTTCTGGCACTCCTGGCAGCTTGGTTTTGTCTCGGCGTCGTGACGGAAGCGGCTAGCGCGGCGGCGGGCAAACGGCCGAACGTGCTGCTCATCATGACCGACGATCAAGGCTGGGGTGACTTTGGGTTTCATGGAAATCCGCACCTCAAGACTCCGCACTTGGATCGATTGGCGGGCGAGGGGCTGGAGCTCACGCAATTCTACGTCTCGCCGGTGTGCAGTCCGACGCGCGCCAGCCTTTTGACCGGACGCTACAACTACCGCACCGGGGCGATCGACACCTATCGCGGCCGCTCGACGATGGTGACCGAGGAAGTCACCTTGGCCGAAATGCTGTCGGCGGCCGGGTATCGGACCGGCATTTTTGGCAAATGGCACTTGGGCGACGATTACCCGTCGCGACCGATCGACCAAGGCTTCGCCGAAGAACTCGTGCACCGCGGCGGAGGCATCGGCCAACCGGCCGATCCGCCGGGCAATCACTACTTCGATCCGATTCTGCTGCACAACGGTCTCGAACAGCAGTCGCACGGCTACTGCAGCGACGCCTTCACGGAGGCGGCGATCCAGTTCATCGCGGAGGATCGCGACAGGCCGTTCTTCGTCTACCTGCCCTTCAATTGTCCGCACACGCCCCTGGAAGTGCCGCCCGGCTATCTCGAGCGGTACCGAGGCCTGTCGCTGAACGATGAGACGGCCAGGGTTTACGGGATGATTGCCAACATCGATGACAACCTGGGTCGCCTGCTGGCAAAACTGGACGAGCTGGGCTTGCGAGACGACACGATCGTCGTCTTCCTGACCGACAATGGGCCCCAGCAGCGCCGTTACAACGGAGCCCTTCGCGACCTGAAAGGATCGGTGTACGAAGGAGGAATTCACACCACCTGCCTGATGCGATGGCCCGGTAAGCTCAGTGCCGGAAGCAAGCAAGCCCAATTGGCGGCTCATATCGACCTGGTGCCCACGCTGCTCGCGGCTTGCAACGTCGCGCGCCCGGACGCCGTGGCACTGGACGGAATCGACTTGCTGCCCTGGCTGGTCGGCGAGCGAACCGAGCCGCTCGAACGGACGCTTTTTTTCCAGTGGCATCGGGGCGACGTGCCGGAAAGATTTCGGGCCTGCGCCGTCCGCACGCTGCGCTATAAACTGCTGCAGGCCAGCGGTCGCGATGAAGGCAAGGCTTTTCAACCCAAATGGGAGTTGTACGACCTGGCCAGTGATCCCGGCGAAACGCGCGATATCATTGAGCTGCACCCCGAGGTCGTCGATGCCCTGAAGGGAGCGTATGAAAAATGGTTCGACGACGTCAGCAGCACGCGTGGCTTTCCGCGCCCACGAATCATCGTTGGGACGAGCCATGAAAACCCCGTCACGTTGACGAGACAAGACTGGCGCGGCCCGCAAGCGAATTGGAGTCCCACCGGGTTGGGGAATTGGCAGGTCGAGATCGCGACGCCGGGGGTTTACGAGCTGACCGTGCGTGCGGCGGCAGCCAACGAGCCCGGGACCGTCGAGCTGCGGATTGCCGACCACGTGTTGACGCAGCCGCTGGCGGCCCGACAGGATCACGTCGTTTTCAAGGCGGTGCGGCTCGAATCGGGAACTCAGGCCGTCGAAGCCCGGGTCGAAAACCAGCGCGGTGTCAGCGGAGCGCACTACGTCGATTTGCTGAAAACCGATTAGCGGTTGGCGGCATTCGCCAATTCTGACTCGAGCGGCGGCTGCGTTTTTGCAACGTCATCAACGGGAAATGTCGCGTTGAGAAAGATTTCAGAAACGCTCCCATCCCCCTTATTCTGCCTGATTTTGACGCGGTGTTCTCCGGCTTGAATTGAGGTCGCGCGGGGCCCGGCGGCGGAGACGGCATGCAAGTCATCGTGACGGGAGCGACCGGTTACCTGGGGCTGCATATCGTGGCGGCTCTGGCCGAGGCCGGTCACGCGGTTACGGCGCTGGTGCGGACGCCGGCCAAACTCGGCCCCCTCGCCGGCCAGGCGAATGTCGCGGTGTGTGAGGCGACCCTTAGCCAAGACGACCGCATCCAGCAGGCAATGCGGGGCCACGACGCCTGCATCCACGCCGCGTTCATCTGGGGCAATTTGAGCGACGATCTCGAACTGCGAGACACGGTGGCAAGCGCGAAGCTTTTCGATGCTGCCGCGCGAGCGGGAATATCGCGCACGCTGTTTGTCTCGTCCACGGCCGTCCATCGTCCCTTTCGGCGGCGGATGAGCGAGGACGACAGGTTGGTTACCGGCGACGTCTACGGGGCCACCAAGGCCAGCAACGAGCTGTTTCTTTGGGCTGCATGCGCCAGCCGTGCGATGGAGGGGATCGTTGTCCGACCCGGCCCGATCGTCGGACCTCCGGCCTTTCCCGGGGGGGCGTTTCGGAGTCCTTCGCGACTGACCGACTTCGTCGAACGGGCGCGGCGCGGCGAACCGATCCACGTCGAATCAGGCGCCGGTCGCCAGTTCGTGAGCGCATCGGACGTGGCGACCGTCATCATGCGGCTGCTTACATCGAACCGTGCCAACGAAACCTATCTGTGCGTTGCTCGCGAGATCACTCCATGGGAGGCGATTGCCCGCAGGATTGTCTCGATGGTGGGGTCCCAAAGTCCGATCGTGGTCGAGCCACGGTCCGCGGGCCAGCCGGAGCCCACGTTCGACGTTGGCAAACTCGAGGCACATCTTGGGATCGTGCTCGAGAGCGAGCGTGCGATGGAGGCGCACCTGATGCACTTGGTTCGCACCGGATAGACGCGATTCCGGTCGCTTGGCAGTCGATGGCCGGGGAAACGAGCGCAAAGGTCAGGAACCGCTTTCACGGAAACAGGCTCCCGACGCCTTTTTCGCGCGGCTTCGCCTTTCGCACGGCGTAGCGGCTGGTGACGACGCGCTGGCCGTCCGTGAATTCGACCAGCACGGAGTTCTTCGCCCCGCGGGCCACCACGCGGCAGGGCGCGTCTTTCCGCTCGGGCAAACGGACGCGCCAGTACCAGACGTGATCGAACGGGGACATTTCGGTCATCTGGCCTGTCTCATGCCACGCCCGTGCTGGGCGTGCCACCCTCCGCTTTTGCCTAGAGCCCAAAGCGTAACGCCGAATCGCACTAACTTACGGAGCACATTAGACGGCAGAACTGCGGAGCCATTGCCGAATTGCCGAGACCAGCAGCGCAACGGCGACGACGGCTGCCACCACTGAACACTGCCCGTACCCGTAAGCAAGGTCTTCGCACTTGCTCGCCACCGCCTGCGGAACAGGCGTCGTCAGCGCCCACAAGCACTTCAGCGCCGCTGTGCCACTCCAAAGCGCTGCAAGGGCCGAAACAGCTGCGCCAAACAGCTTCGATCGCAGCCAGAACGAGTCGGCGGGCCGCTTGATCGCGCGATTGTTGACTGTGTCGGCGTCCATCCCGCTATTGTAGCCCCGCTGAAGGCCGGGGGCCTGAATTAAGGGGCGCGGTCGGCCGATGCGTAGGAAGAACTCCGCGTTCGTCTCATCCGCCCCGCCCATCGGATGCAAAGGAAGATGGATGCGATACCCACACCCCAAGCCATATCAGGGCGGCGGCAGCGAGCGAATCGTACAGGCTCACTCCCTTGCTACCAAAAAACATTTTCGCCGCGACAATGCAGCCGCAGAGGGCTGTGACCAGATTCGCCAAAGTCATGGACCGAAGCGTTGTCATTGTTTTCGAATCCATGCCCGCTATTCGAGCGATCCGTCGCGGCCACCGATCCCTTAACATTGTGCCATTCGCCTCGAGCCTAAAGCCTCGCTCAACAATACGGCACGACGTAGTGCAGCACGGCGTAAAAATGGCAGGCGCTGCCAGCGATGACCAATAGATGCCAAATGGCGTGGAAGTACGAATAGTGCTCGTCGCGGGCCAAAAAGTAGGTGCCGAAGGTGTAAAAGAATCCGCCGGCCACCATCCACAGCAGCGAGCCGGCGGGACAATGCTGGAGGAATTCGCTGATGGCCAGCACCGGCAGCCAGCCTTGGATCACGTAGAAGGCCACGGCGACATTGTCGTGACCCTTGACGAACAGCTTGATGCCGGCACCGAGAAAGGCCATGCCCCAAACCGCGGCCATCAAGACTTTGCCCCAGGGATTGAAGAAAAACGTCAGACCCCAAGGGGTGTAGGTGCCGGCGATCAAAAAGAAGATGCAGACCTGGTCGATGGTGCGGAACAGGTGCCGCAGCCGGGGGGTGCGAAAACTGTGCGAGAGGGTCGAGGCGGCATACACGGCCAGCAGCGTGATAACGTAGAGGATGCAGCCCGCCACGCGCAGCGTGTCGTGGTGGCCGGCCAGCGCGGCCAGCATCCAATCGACCGCCACCAGGCTGAGCATCAGGCCGAAGCCATGCGTGAGCAGGTTCAGCAGCTCGCCGGGCGCGTGCCGGTCGGTGGGATGGATCGGCTCGAAG
>DATJTR010000319.1:0-2595 GCA_035503215.1 Pirellulales bacterium | reverse complement strand
AGAATGCATCGGCCCGCTGGGTGACTTCTTTGCGCGACATGATTCCCTGGGCGGCCGGCAACGTCAGAGCAAGGTAAGCAAGCTGCGGGCCGGTGATGTTGGTGAAGACGTTGGAAAGCCCTTCGAGAACGTGCAGCCCTTCGCTGGTGAGCACGCCGTCGCCGTGGCCATTGTCGGAATACATTCGCTGCAGGACGTCGTCGAGGACGGCGCGTTCCCCCTCAACGTGCGGAACGATGGGCCCGCCGCCTGCGTAGGCTGCCAGGCGATGAGCCAAGATCGCAAAATCATCATCGATGAAGATCTCGGGACGCGCGGCCAAAGCCTCGTTGATCACGCGGATCGCATTTTCCAGAACAGCGTAGGAAATCAAATCGTCGACCAGCACGGCGATGTCGCGGTGGACCTGCTCGGCCATGCCAATGATTGCGGCCGCGTCGGCCGTGAATGCCTGCCGGTCGCCGGCCGCGGTGGCACGGCGGGCATCGGCCGTGAGCAAATACGCCAGGTAGCGTACCGATTGGCAATGCGGCAACTGAAGCGTGATCGCCATGTTGTTGCGGGACGGATCGAGGAGCTTCGTGTCGTATCGTTCCTTTTTAAGCCAGGCGGCATCGGCTGGATCGTCGTAAACGAAGCCGAGCCGAGGACAAGTGGCGCCCTGGCGGGCCAGTTCGATCGCCTCGCGGTTCTCGTCGAGCCAATGGATGACCAGCGGCCAATCGCGGCTGCCCGGCCGCTCGGCCGTGACCGCGACCTCGTACCGCGGCGTGCTCGGTAGCGATTCGGCGTCGGGCGCGAGGCCGGGCTCGGCTGGACTGTCGGCGTTTGCAGTCGGCTCCGCAGAATTTTCCGTGGTGACCGGCCAAGGCGTCAGCGCGAGCAGCGCCTGGCGATAAAATGGCCAGGCCCGATCGGCCTCGGCGACGCCTTGGGTGGGGGCGATCAATTCGAGTTGATAGTTGCGGGCGATGTTCGGGTGATGCGTGATCAGGTTCAGGCCGAGCCAGGCGTAGCAGCCGACGACCAGCGCAGCGACCGCGGCCAACACTTGCACGCCGCGGCGCCAAATGCGCCAACGGAGCGGGCGGGCGCGGAGCTTCGCGCGGCGGATCAAGCGGGCGGCCTGGCGCGGATCGCCGAACGCAGCGATCAATTCGTCGGCCGTGCGGCCAGTGGCCAGGCCATCGCGAAAATGATCGGCCAGTTCGCGAGCCACGTCCAGCCGCTCGCTGCGCCACAGCCGCGTCCTGCGAGCAACGCCGCGAATCAGATCGGCCAAGGGAGCGGGCAAGCCGGCCGCGGCAATTACGCTGCGCACGTCGCGGCGGCCGGTGATTCGGCCGCGCGCGAGATCGCCCAGCGGTGTCTGCAGCACGCGCGAGAGAAGAGTGCCGTGGTCCGCGGGCAAAGATCGCTCGTTCATGCCGGTCCACCTTGCGGCAGAATGCCCAGGGCCACCATCGCCCGCGACAGTCCTTCCCACTGCTTGGTGTCGGCGGCCAAGCGGCGGCGGCCGGCGGCGGTGAGGGCGTAGTATTTGCGTTGCCGGCCCGACTCGCCGTCGCGCCACGCGGCCTTGATGAGGCCTTGAGCTTCGAGGTTGTAGAGCAGCGGATAGAGGGTCGATTGGCCCATGGCCAAGACGCCCTGGGAGCGCTGGTCGAGGGCTTCGACGAGCTCGTAGCCGTACATTTCGCCGGCATCGAGCAGTTTGAGGACGGCGACCGGACCGGCCCCGCGCATCAGTTCGCGTTCGACTCGCATGAGAGCCTCCTCGGCTTATATGCGTGACATACTATGTTTCACATAGTATCGCGATTTGCGGTTGGTTTGTCAACCGGCGGCGAGGGAATTCTGGCGACCTCGGCTTTGTGAGGCGCGATGTCTCCCATAACAAAGCGACGGGTTATGGGTGATTCCAGCACGCCCTTCGGAGGACCTCAGAGCGTGCCACCCCTCGAACGTTATCAAGGTCCAGATTTGTAATTCCCCGTGTTCCCCTGCGTCTCCTACTCTCCTGCTCTCCTGTTCCCCTGCTCGCTTTGCTAGCGCAGCTAGCAAAGTGGTCTTGCTCGATCCGTGGGTCGGCGATACGGTTTGCTCCCCCGCAGAAGCTGCGCTGGGCCCGCCGGTATGCCCGGCGAGCACCAGCCGGACCTCACTCGACAAGGAAGCATGCCATGCTGCACCGGCACCCCGAAATCGTCCGCCTAGAATCTGGCCGCCCGTTGAAAACGCTCATTGTCCTGACGGCAGTTTTTTCCCTGTCGGCGCTTGTCGCGCTCGTCAGTCCCCACCAAGCGACGGCCGGCGACGCGACCGGCGGCAGCGCGAATGCCGCGGCCGATCTGACGGCGAAGCGGACGAAGGTGGCCGACGAAATCGCGGCGCTCACCAAGACCAAGCCAGCGCCAGCCGCGGGCCAGGCACCGGCGGTCGATCCGGCCGATGAGGAAATCGACCTGTTGGGGGCGCTCGATCTGGTTTACGTGCAGATTCAGGCGGTCGGCGAACACCAAACCGAGCTGGGGCACATCCGCGAGCGCTTGCAGGGGCAAATTGACAATTTGCACAAGTTTGGCCCGCCCGAGG
>DATJTR010000318.1:0-7700 GCA_035503215.1 Pirellulales bacterium | reverse complement strand
CGCCCTCACTATCATGACCGCGACTGCCAGTTGCCGGACGAAACGGTGGAAGTCGAGCGGGACGTGATGGTGCCGCTCGCACCCGGCGGCGTGCTGCTCTTCAGCGGACTATTGCACCACGCCACGCCCCCCAACCGCTCGCCGGCCCGGCGGCGGGCGCTGCAGTTTCATTACGCGTCGGTCGATTGCCGGCGGATCGACGCCGCGCGTCACGCCGAATATTTCTTTGACGGCCGCGGCTATGCCGCTTGTGCCGTGGCCCACACCGGCCTGCCGTATCGGCCGATTACCCAGCGAGATTGAAAAAGACGAGAAGGAGCGGTGACCTGTGAGCGATTTGCGACGGACAAGTGCGGCCGGCCAAAACGGGTCGGCCAAAGCTGGCGGCTGGGCGGCCTGGGCGGTTTTTCTGTTGCTGGTGGCCGGGGCCATTCTCTCCTCGTCGTCGGCGGCCGATAAAGCGTCGAAAGGCGGTCCGGCCAGCGACAATGCGGACGAGGAATCGCTGGTCGGCGATCACGACGATGGCGACGACGGCGTCGAGGCCGGCTATCGCTTGGAGAAAGTGAAAGAGATCGTGCTGTGGAACACGCACAACGGCCACAATCACGACAGCGGCGCCCAGAATTGCAACGTCAGCCTGTGGCTCGGCGACAAGGAAGTTTGGAGCCGCAACGACGTGGAAGTTCCCTGGGACAAAAAACAATCGGAAAAGAAGATCATCGAAGTTCCCGCCATCAAAGCCGACAAGATTCGCGTCGAAATCACCTCCTGGAACGCGAAGGGGGGCGGGCTCTCGGAAATCGAAGTGCTGGATAAGACCGGGCTCAACCTGGCACTGGGCGGCGAGGTGACCACCAGCGCCAACCGCAGCGCGAAGGACCATCTCGACGGCGCGACCCTGAACGACGAGAACTACTATTCGCCGACCGCCGAAGCCGGCTATTGGCTGCTGCCCGAGGGGACCGAAGGCTGGGCCGAAATCAAGCTCCAGCCGCAAAAGATTCCGGAGGAAGCCAAGGAACGCAAAGCGATGAAGCAGGGCAAGAAGCAGCTTTCACGCACGCCGATGGGGGCCGAGCTGTTCGTCACCTGCGAAGATAAATTCGAACTGTACATCAACGGCGAGCGCACCTTGTGCGGGCATGGCGACCGGGTGTTCACGCGGCACATTTCGATCGCCAACGGCGATATCGTCACCGCCCGCTGCACCGGCTCGGACACGAAGGGTGGATTCTGCGCGCTGATTCGTTTCCCCAGCAAGCATTTCCTCTCGACCATGAACGGTTGGGGGGTGATGCGGCCGGCGGACGAAGCCGAGTGGTGGGATCCCGACGGAGCGAAGCCCGCGGGCAAGGCGGCCGCAGGCAATTCGGGCTATGCATCGCGCCGCATGGAGGAGGAAGTGGGCGCCAAGATTCCGCAGATTTGGGGCACCGGGAAGGTGGTTTACCTGGCGATGCAGGCCGACACCCGGGTGAAGCACGTCAAACCCAAAGCGCCGCAGCGTCGGCGGTAGCGGTTTCGCTGCGAAGCCCGCCAGTGCCTGGTGCCGGTTCGCCTGCGGCCGAGCGAAGCGGCTAGGCCAGTTCGCACAGCGAGTGGTCCCCCTGGCGGACTTCGACGCGGTTGCGCCCCGCGTGCTTGGCCCGATACAGGGCCTCGTCGGCCAACTCGACGATCGAAGGGGGAACGGGCCCGCTGAGCTGCGCCACGCCGAAGCTGCAGGTGATTTTTACCACCTGGCCGTGGTGCGTGAACTCTTGCTGCTCGATCGCCAGTCGCAGCCGCTCGGAGAGAATGGCCGCGGCTTCCACCGAACTGTTGGGCAGCAGCAGGGTGAATTCTTCGCCGCCATAACGGCAAACGATGTCTTCGGCCCGGCAAAGGCGGGTGAAGATGCCGGCGATCGCGCGCAGCACGTCGTCGCCAAAGCCATGACCGCACGTGTCGTTGAGCGATTTGAAGCGGTCGACGTCGGCCATGATGCACGACAGAGGCATTCCCGAGCGACGCGAGGCCGAGAGGGCCCGGCTCATGTGGGCGTCGAGATACGTGCGGTTCCAGAGGCCGGTCAGGCCGTCGACCATGGCCTTCTTGGAGAGCAGGTCCATCAGCCGGCGCGTGCGCAGCGAGGCCCTCACCCGGGCCTGCAACTCGGCGGCGTCGAACGGCTTGGTGATGTAATCGGTGGCCCCCAGGTCCAGTCCGCGGATCTTGTCCTCCAGCGAGGTGAAGGCGGTCAGGAAAATGATCGGCGCGTCCTTCGTCACCGAGTCGGCTTTCAAGTCGGCGCAGATGGCGAAGCCGTCACGACCGGGCATGTCGATGTCCAGCAGGATCAAATCGGGCTGCCACTGGTGGGCCAGCGCAAGGCCCGCCTCGCCACTGTCGGCCGCGCGAATGTCGACGCCGAGTTCGCCCAGCCGGACCATCACCAGCGTGTGGATTTCGGGAGAATCGTCGATGATCAGAATCTTCTCAGGCATGGAATCGCTCGCGTGATGATTGATAGCCTTCGACCGATCGAATGAGCGCGACCAGCGATTCGACCTGTCCGACCAGCGCCGGGGATTGGGGATCCTGCTTCAGGGTTTGATCGGCCACTGCCGCCCGCTCGGTGATGGCGGCAAAGCCGTAGCCGCCGCCAGCCCCCTTGATTTGATGAATCACGCGCCGCAGCTCGACGAAATTGCGCCGTTCGAGGTGCTCCTCGAGCAGCGCCACGCGGTAAGGAAGCAAGGCCACGAATTCGGCGATCGGCGCGATCATCGTCACGTCCGTGGCAAAGCGGCTGACAAGTGCCACCCCCTTCGCCGATGGCGCGGGAGCAGCGGGCGGTGGAGCACAAACGCCGGCGTCGCGGGAAGTGCTGCCGTAGAGATAACCGGCGACGCGGGCCAAAAGCGTGCCGCGGTCGATCGGCTTTTCCAGGTAGTCATTGCAGCCGGCGGCCAGGCACCGCTCGCGGTCTTCGCTCGACCCGTGAGCGGTCAGCGCCACGATCGGCAGTCGCCAGCCGGCGGCGCGCAAGGCCCGCGTGGCCATCAGGCCATTGACCTCGGGCATGTCGATGTCCATCAGCACCAGATCGGGCGCCTGGGCGGCGACCATTTCGATCGCCCGCTGGCCGTTCTCGGCAATCGCCACCTCGGCGCCGGCCTTGCGCAAGAAGAGGGAGATGATTTTTTGATTGTCGAGACTGTCCTCGGCCAGCAGAACGCGGCCGGCAAGCGTGATGGCCGCGGCGGCTTGCGGCGCGGCGGCCGGGCGATTGCCGGGCACACTGACGGGCACGGCATCGACGGACGAGGAAATCGCTGTCAACGAGCTGGGCTGGTTCGCAAGATTCTGCATGGAGTGTCGGACATCGTGTCGGCCGGTCGGTCAATGGCAGGTCGCGCGCTCTTGCCCACGCGCGACGCTCGAGCGCCCCCGGCGGGCGCTGGGTACCGGTCAGGAAAAGATAGGACGCGGCCCTGCTCAGGGAGTAGGAAAATCACGTGAGAGCCCGGGCGAACCCCATTTTCGCGGGGTTCGGTCGGCCTTCGCCGCTCGGTCGGTGTCCCGGCGTGTGACAAAAGGTGGCGCTCGGGTGCGGCAGGTCCGATCCTAGCGATCGTGCGGCGGGGGAGGGAGAGCGCGGCCGCGAAAGCGGCAAAGGCCCGCGGCTGATCCGCTCAAGCGCCAAGCGGGCTGGCGGGTTCGCCGAAGTCGCCAGGCCGCTGGGTCACGGCCTACTCGTTTACCGCCCAGGCGGGATAGGTGTCGTCGCGGCCGCGGCGGGCGTGCCAGAGAATGCGGTTCAGCGTGTCTTCGTCCGCCTCATCCACCTCGTCGAGCTCGAGTTCCAGCGACTCCTGGGCCCAGTGCAATTGCCGCTCGTCGCGAATTGCCGAGAGCGGCGGATTCAACTGATCGAGCGGCACCGTGTTGGGCACCGCCGTGTAGGGAGTAAGATCGGCCTGGTCGGTGAAGCAGTCGAGCATCGGCGTGGCGGACGAATCGAACTGGTTCATCGGCTTGAGGCCTAGAATCAGCTCGATGGTGCGGACCAGGCCGGTTTGATTGAAGTTCGTGCTGACCAGCGCGCCGCGGCGCGTGTAGGGGCTGGCGACCAGCGCCACGGTGCGATGACCGTCGATGTGGTCGAAACCGTTTTGCGGATCGTCCTCGACGACGAAGATGCAGGTCTCGGGCCAGAAGCGGCTGTGGCTGACCGCCTCGATCACACGCCCCAAGGCCAGGTCGTTGTCGGCCACCGAGGCGGCCGGCGTGGGATAGCCGGGGCTGGTGGCCGAAGTATGATCGTTCGGCAAGAGCATGATCATCAGGTTGGGAAGCTCTCCCCGGCTCTCAAAGTCCTTCAGCTCCTTGATGAACTCGCCGGCGCGGTAAACGTCGGGCACGTTGCTGGGAAAGCCGATCGCCGTGGGGCAGAGATAGGGTTCGAGGGTCTTGATGCCGGCCGCGGCGCGGATTTCGATTTTGCCGCCGCCGTCGAGAAAGTCGCGGTAACAATCGGTGAACGACGGCCCGCCCGCGTGGCCCGGCTCCTTCCAGCGGATCGAGGCCGTCACGAATTCACCATAGATGCGCAGCGTTTTCTTGTGCTCCAGCACATTGTCCCAGAGGAAGCCGCTCGACGCGTAGGCCAGCGCGTCGTTGCCATCGAACGGATAGCTGCGCAGGAACTCGCCAAAGCCTTTTTCGACATAGTCGCTGACAAAGGCTTCGTCGGTCCACTGGTGGCCGTCGGCGCTAAGCACGCCGGAACAATAGAAATTGTCGAGCTGCACGAACTGTTCGGCCAGTCGATGGTGATTGGGAGTGACGTCGCGGCCGAAGATGCACAGGTCGGCGTCCCCCTCGCCCCGCTCGACGTCGCCGAACACCTGATCGTAGGTGCGGTTCTCCTTGATGATGTAGAGCACGTGCTTGAAGAGCGACGGCTCGCCGTGGCGAAGGGGAACGGGGCGCGGCGGAGCGTCGGCACGCGGCGGGGCCAGCGCGCTCGTGGCCGCGGTCAGGCGGTTGTTTTCCAAAACCTTGGCGGTCAGCGCGGGGAGCGCGCCGTCGGCCGGCAGATCGATGAGCGACACGCTGCCCGAATGATCGTGCGAGTTAAAGCCGAACACGGGCTTGTCCTGGATTTTGCGTTTGCCTTCCCATGCCGTCGACCGCGAACCGGTCCCTTTGACGTTGGCCACGTACAGCCGGTTGCGCCGGGCGTCGAGGGCCAGGCCGGCCGGATACCAGGCCGTGGGGATCGAACCCAACAGCCGGCTGTGCGGCGGCGATAGACCGACGACGAGGATCGCGTTGTTCGCCCCGTTCGATACGAAGAGCCGCCGTCCGTCGGGACTGACGGCCAGCGCATTCGGCGCGCTGCCGAAGAGCAAATCTTTGGCCGGCCGGGTGGGGATGGTTTCGACCACTTCGTCGCGAGCGGTGTCAATCACCGAAACGGTGTCGCTGTTGGCGTTGGCCACGCAGACCAGCTTTCCGTCGGGCGTGGCCACGATGCCGGCCGGGTGCAGGCCGACGGGAATTTGCTTGATCTCTTTTCCCGCGGCCAGATCGACGACCGACACCGATCCGTCGTCGGCGATATTCCGCTCGTCGACGCGCACCGGAGTTGCGCCCCCCGAAGGCCCGGTGCGGTCGCCGGGAGCCGGCCGCCGACCGGCCCAATTGCTGACATAGGCCTTGGACGATGCACCGGCAGCCGCGACAAGCACGAGGCCAAAGGGGGCGTTGCCCACGGCGATTTCTTGCGTCACCTGTCGCGTGGCCGGATCGATTTTTGCCAGCACGTTCTTGGTGTTCAGCACCGCCCACAAGGCCGTGCCCGGCGAATCGAAGGCCAGGCCGATTGGCAGGGCCGTTTTGACCCCCAGTTTTTCCGGCGGTGCGAGCTCGATCGGCGCCAGGGCCGTGAGCGCGCCGGAATCGGAGACGCCCAGCACGCCAATCGAGCCGGTCATGTTCGACGCGAATAGCTTTTTGCCGTCGGGCGTGAACGTGATGCCGGCATAGCTGCCTTTGAACGGCGACCCGCTAACGAGTTTGGCCCCTTCGACGTCGATGATCGACACGGCGTTCTTGCTCAACACACCCAGCCAGCGGCCGTCGGGGCTGAGGGCCACGTCGGTCGGCCGGTCGGAGAACACGACCTGCCGTCCCTGGGGCGTGAGCACCTGATTGGTCGGCACCACGATCCGTCCGGCCTGTGTATCCCCGACACGCAGGCGGTCGTAATCGTCCGCTTCCGCCGCCGGCGGCGAAGGAGCGTCCCCCTTTTGAGCCAGAGCGGACGAGGCAAAGACGAGCGCGATCGCGACCGCAGCAGGAACTGATCTCAAAACGAAGCGGGGGGAGACAAGCATGGATGAATCTCGCGTCGAGGCGGATGGTCACTGAGTGCCGCGTCTCGACGCGGGAAGAAGCCGAGATTCTATAGCGCCTCCCCTGAACGTGAAACGCCCACAACCTCACGAACCCGACGCCAGCCGCCTACGGCGAGTACCCGCGAGGGTTCCTCGTCCTCGCGCCCTCGCCCAGCGCGTCGGGTTAGTATGTTTGGCGGCGGGGCACGTCAGATGTCACTTCTCGGTCGCCAGCGCCAGACAGACGGCCCAGCGGTGGCTGCCGTGCGTCAGGAGTTGTAGATCGCGGGGCAGCGAGAGCCAGACCAATTCGTGATCGGCGGATGAAGGCGCGCCGGCCGGGCCGATGAAGCGTGCCCGAAAGAAGGTGCATTGCTTGGCAAAATAGCCTTCGCCCGCGGCGTAAACGTTTTCGATGGCAAAGCCCAGTGGCCCGATGTGGGCAAAATCGCGGCCACACTCTTCGCGGACTTCGCGCAGCAGGGTTTCGATGGGCGATTCGCCCGGCTCGGCGCCGCCGCCGGGAAGAAAGCAGCCATGGGGAGTGCGGACCGCCGCGACTCGGCCCTGTTCGTCCACGATGACCGCATAGGAACCGGGACGGGGCAGATAGTCGTGCCCCGGCACGCGGCGGCCGAATTCGAGAGGTTGTAACTGCGTGGGCATCGTGCGGCAGATCATACCAACTCCAAATCCTCGTAAAGGGCGTCGAGCACGGTGCGCAGGCGGCGCTGGTGGCCGGCCTCGCCCGCCATGCCGTTGAAATAGCAGCCGACCGCCAACCGATGGGCCGGATCGGCAAAGCCGACCGACGATTGGCTGCCGCCGTGGCCGAACGTAGCGTCGGAGGCATAGCGGCCGTAACCGTAGGGGACATTTTCAAAGCCGTATCGCTTCGAGTCGATGATCAGGCCCAGCCCCCAATCGATGGTCCGCTTGAACGTGGCGTCGGGCATCCCTTCGCGCTGCCGCGTGGTCATCAGGCGGACCGATTCGGGGGACAGGATCCGCACGCCTTGCCGTTCGCCGCCCGCCAGCAGCATTTCGTAAAACCGCACCAGCTCGCGCATCGGGCCAACGCCGTTGCCGCCCGGGATGCAGTCGGTCGCTCCGCGCTCGTTGGCATAGCGAAACGGAGCGTGCTGCGGCCGCTCGGTGTCGATCAGCTTGGCGATCCGCTCGCCATAGGCCAGCCACTGCGCGCGTGGCATGCCGATCCAGCAATCGAGCATGCCCAGCGGCTCAAAGACTTTTTCGCGTACCACCAGCGGCAGCGGCCGGCCGGCGACGATCCGCACCAGCTCGCCCAGG